>CAIXHF010000066.1 GCA_903919185.1 uncultured Opitutia bacterium
GCCCCGGAAGTATGCCGACCCAAGGCCTCGACGATCGCACGGGCAGCCGCGTTATGGCCTTCGCCAAACCCCGCGGACAGGACCGGGACTTCGATCATTAGGCAACGGCCGGCACGCGGCGGGCTTCCGGATAAGCCCCGGCTTCATAGGCGGCGCGCTGGGCAGCAATCAAAGTACGCAATTCAGCTCGATCCACAACGCGGAGGCGACCATCGGCTTCTTCGACGATGGCAGTCAAGGACTCAACCCAATCGCCCGAGTTTAGGTAGCGCATCTCGCCGATCATGCGGTCTTCGGCTTTGTGGATGTGGCCGCACATCACGCCATCGCAGCCGCGCCGACGGGCCAAGCTCTGCAGGTGGTCTTCGAAGCTCGAGATGAAGCTGACCGCCGACTTCACGCGGCCCTTGATGGCCTGCGAGAGTGAGAAGTACTCCTTGCCGCGCCACGCGCGCCAGCGGTTGTAGAAGCGATTTAAGTCGAGCAGAAGTTGATAGCTGATGTCCCCGATGACGGCTAACCAGCGCATCTTCGCCATGACCGTGTCGAAAGCGTCGCCATGGATGCAGAGGAAGCGCTTCCCATCGGCGGTCTCATGCAGGTGCTCTTCGGCGAGTTCGATGCGATCGAGGCTCAGCGGAATCAAGCGGCGAATAAAGTCGTCATGGTTACCACGCAGGTAGACGACGCGCGTGCCATCCTTTTCCGCCATCTTCAGGATGCGACGGACGACGGCGGTGTGCGCCGGACCCCAGTGATTCTTACGCTGCAAGGACCAGAGATCGACGATGTCGCCATTGAGGATGAGCTTGTCGCAACGGATACCGCGGAGCACCTCGAGTAACTCGCGGGCTTGGGCGTCCTTGGTGCCGAGGTGGAGATCCGACAACACGAGGGTACGGAAATGGACCTTGGCGCTCAACGGACGGAGTGTGTCTTCCATGGACGCAAATAATGCCAGCGTTGGGTGACGAAACCGTGCCGAAACCGCAGGAATTCGGTGACGATTATGACTATTAACACTCCACCCACAGACTTACCCCCAAAAAAGCCGTCACACAATCGTAACACTTGTAACAGACTGATGTTACGTATGTTACGGATGTGTTACGAACAGGTGTTGCCCTTCCGTTTTTGGGAGGGTTTGAACGCCATACCCCACACACCCATGAAAGACTTCCTCAAGAAGGTCCTCGGTAAGGATGAAAAGTTCTACGAACTCCTCGAAGCGAGCGCGGTTGAAGCGCAAAAAAGCGCTAAGTCGCTCTCGAAACTTTACGCCCAGGTCGGCAAGCCCGACTTCGAACAGTGCTTCACCGAGCTGGTCGTCGCCCGACGCGTTGACAAGCGCATCGGCCTCTCAATCACCCAGGAACTCTGTAAGACCTTCGTGACCCCGCTCGAGCGCGAGGACATCGAGGCCCTCGCCAACGCTCTCTATAAAATCCCGAAGACCTGCGAGAAAGTCGGCGAACGGCTCGCCATCTGCCCCTCGCAGTTTTCGACGGACATCGTCGACAAGCAGGTACGCATGCTCGAGCAGGCCACTGAAGTCACCGCCCGCCTCGTCAGCCGTCTCCGTAAGCTCTCGAACGTTGAAGAAATCCAAGACGACTACGAGACGCTCCAGACGATTGAAGGTGACGCCGATCGCCTCATGGTAGGCCTCCTCCGTGACCTCTACCAGGGCAACGTCGACGCCAAGGAAGTCGTGGTCCTCAAGGACATCTACGAGCTCCTCGAGCGGGCCATCGACCATTGCCGCGACGCCGGTAAGGTCGTGTTCCAGATTGCTCTCAAGTACGCCTAAGCCGCCGACCGCCTCCGGCTATGGATCCCTTCCTGTTGATGATGTTGGTCATCTTGGTGGCCGTGGTGTTTGAATACATCAACGGCTTCCACGACGCGGCTAACGCCATCGCAACCGTCGTCTCGACCCGCGTCCTGACGCCCCGCCAAGCCATCATGCTGGCGGCGGTCACCAACCTCATCGGGGCCTTCTGGGGCACCGCCGTCGCCAAGACCATCTACTCGGGCTACATCGACCTTGCCGGGGGCTTTCAGGTCGCCCAGCTGGCCATCGCTTGCGGCCTCATGGGCGGCATCGTCTGGAACCTGGTCACCTGGTGGTTCGGGATTCCTTCGAGCTCCTCCCACGCGCTCATCGGCGGCCTCTGCGGCGGGGTCCTCGGTCAGACCCACCTCACCTGGGGACGACTTATCTGGGACGGCACGGATGCAGCTGGCAAGTCGGTCGGACTCTGGCCCAAGTTAATCAAACCAATGGTGATTTCGCCTTTCATCGGCTTCACCCTCGGTGTCATCTTCATGATGCTGCTGACGATCGTAATCGTCCGCCTGACGGTGCGACCCAGTATCGTCAGCAAGGTCTTCGGTAAGCTCCAACTGGTCTCGGCTGGCCTGATGGGCTTTTCCCATGGTTCCAACGACGCCCAAAAGACCGTCGGTATTATCACTTTCGCGCTTATTGTCGGCGTCGGCGCGGGTGCCTTCGATCCCGCCCATGCCCCCGCTTGGGGCCAGTGGCTCAAGCCCACCATCAATGCCAAGGGTACCGTCGACCATGTGCCTGTCTGGATCATCGTGCTCTGCGCGGTGACCATGGCGGCGGGCACCGCCGCGGGCGGCTGGCGTATCATCCGCACGATGGGGCACAAGATGGTTAAGTTGCAGCCGGTGCACGGCTTTGCCGCTGAAACCGCCGCGGCCATCACCATCACGGGTGCCTCCGAATTGGGTATACCCCTTTCGACGACACACGTCATCTCGACCTCCATCCTCGGGGTCGGCGCCAGCAAGCGCTTTGACGCGGTGAAGTGGGGCCTCGTGGGCCGTATCGTCTGGGCCTGGGTCCTGACGATCCCGATTACACTCACGCTCGGCTACTTATTCTACCGCGCCTGCGTCCTAGTCGGCTGGGCGAACTAAGGGTCAGCGCGGAGCGACCAACTGGAATCGCTTACTGGGGGCTTCCTCGTACTGGCCGAGTAGCTCTTCATAAGCGGTCGCCCCGGTCGCATGCGCCGCCCGACGGAGTAGCGGCATAATCTCGTCCGGGCTGCTGCCATGGATTTGTTGACCGGGCCAAGGCTTCGGCTGCTTGCCCAGATAGGGGACGAGATAATCCAAGGCGACCCGCAGCGAGCGCCCGTCCTTGGAACGGTAGGCCCAGAGGTCGACGCCGGCGTGCCGACCAAGTAAGGCGAGGTCGGACAAAGCCCGGAGGTTGAAGCACGAATAACTGAAGGAAGCCGTGCGGCTCAATTCCAAGGGCTGCCGTCCATCCGGCTCAATCTGGACTTCAATCCGCTTCACGCCCGCTTGGTCCAGCAGGCCCTTGGCTTCTTCGGTCCGCTTAAGCACGAGGGCCCAATGTACGGCCTGCACATCATACCACGTACCGTGGTTATTCTTAGCGGCGCGTTCGTCCTGCCCGTTCTTACTCCGCAAAAGCCATTCGTAATACTGGTCGCCCCAGCGCTCCACTGCGGTCTGGTCGTCCTTCGTCCACGCTTTCGAGCCAAGCAGCAGAATGGCTGCGTCGGCCGCATCGGCTAAGCCGCGGGCTTCGATGATGCCCGTCCCGCGACCGTCGTTCACGCCGAGCACGGCTTGGGCGAACTTAAGATTCGGATTCATCCGGGTTGCCGGCGCGAGGAACCAAACCCTTAGGTGCTGGGCGGCGTGGGCCGCATACTTTTCCTCGCCCGTGAAGTAGTAAGCCAGAGCGAGCGCTTCTACCGTCGCGGCTAGCGCACGGACGCGCAGAGTATCATTGGCGGCGAGTTCCCGGGACTCTGGATTCACTTCGCCGTCCTTCCGCAGATACGGTATGCCTTTGGGCTTGGCGGGATCGGGCCAGAAATACGGCGCTAAACTCATGTAATCATGGGCATCGCCGCTGGGCGGGAGTTTCTGCTTTTCGGTTACTGCAGCGGGTGCAACCAAGAGAGCTTTATCCGCGTCCTGCTTGAGTTTCTTCAAGGCACCGACGAGCACGGGGTCACCGGCGGCGATGGCTTGCTTGGCTTTTTCCAAGGCCCCAGGTTCGGCCCCAAAATAAGGGCGTTCCGCACGACCCCACGTCGGTAAAACAGCGAGCAGGAGGAAAAGGACGAGTGGCTTCATGGCGAAAATTAACGCGGCTGGACGCCGACCCGTTCAGCCCAGGCGTTCCACAGTGCCGTGAGTTCGGCGGTCTTGGCTGGCTGGGTCGCCGCAAGGTCGTGTTCCTCCGAGGGGTCCTGGGAGAGGTCAAAGAGCTGCCACTGGACAGGCGCGGCCTGGCGCTTACCCCAGACGATTTTCCACTGACCTAGGCGATAGCCACGGGCGCCTTCATGCGCCGTCGGGATGCCCCGTTCCGGCACCGCGACGCCGCGCACGGCAGGCACCAGCGATACGCCAGATAAGGGTTTGAGCTGCACGCCCGCAATTTCCGCCGGACGGACCGCACCGGTGGCTTCCGCTAAGGTCGGAAAGAAATCCATGACGTGCGCAGGTGAGCGAATCCACTCGCTCCGGGCGGGCCACGCCGCCGGCCAATGCGCAATGAGCGGCGAAGTGATGCCGCCTTCGTTGCAGAAGTGTTTATACATCGCGAGGGGCGTGTTCCCGAGGTTTGCCCAGCCCGAGCCATAGGACGAGAACGAGCCCGACTGGCCCATCTGCGCCAGTTGGTCACCGGCGTGCAACGTCGTCTTGCCGGTGCGGGAAGCCCCATCAAAACCGAACGGACCCCACTCATAGCAGGCCCCGTTATCGCTGGTGAAAAGGATGAGCGTGTTCGCCAGTTCCCCGCTGGCTTCGAGGTCGGTGAGGATGCGACCGATGCCGCGATCAACGTGCTCCACCATCGCCGCGAAGGTGGCCATGCGACGCGCGAGGTCTTCGCGGCGATCGGCGGGCAGGCTGTCCCAAGCCGGGTTCAATTGCCCGGGATAACCGTTTGCGATGTCCTCGCGGTCCACAGGCACGCGAGCCCGCGGCGGTAAGGTCGCGGTCGCTGGGACGAGGCCGAGTTTCTTCATCCGCTCAAAGCGTTCCGCCCGGAGTACGTCCCAACCGCGCCGATAGGTCGCCATGTTTCGGTCGATAGAAGCTTGCGGCGCCTGCAGCGGGAAGTGCGGCGAGGAATGGGCCAAGTAAAGAAACCATGGCTTGGCTTTATCGGACCGAGCCTGCCGCAGGAATTCGCAGGCATAATCGGTGAAGACGTCGGTGGCGTAGAAACGGCCGGTCTCGTAGTTGAGCTCGGGCTTTTCCGCCGCGGGCAGGCGCACGTATTTGGCCGCATTCCATTGCCCTTCCGAATGCGCCCCAAAATCTTTGAACCCGAAATAATGCTGGAAGCCGCGCTCCATCGGGCCGGGCGAACCCATGTGCCACTTACCGACCATCCACGTGCTGTAGCCACGCGAAGCGAGCAGCTCGGGCAACGTCTGATTGCTGGCAAGGAGGTGTCCCGTATAGGCCTCACCAGCATTCGGGGTCGGCTTGGCGCGGACGAAATCACCAATGCCCGCCTCGTGCGGATGCAGGCCAGTCAGCAGCGACGCACGCGTCGGACAACACCGCGCGGAGTTGTAGCATTTTTCGAAACGCACGCCGCCCGCGGCTAAGCGATCGATGTTGGGCGTGGCGATTTCACCGCCGTAGCAACCGAGGTCCGAATAGCCGAGGTCATCGACAAGGATGACCAAGACATTCGGCGGACGACTGACGGGAGCGGCCCACGCCGCGACCAACGAAAGGCCGAAGGCGAAAATATTTCTCATCGCCGAGCGGACTCGGCGCCCATCCAGCGGACGGCGTTTTCAATGACCTTCAGGTTTTCGGCCTGCTGGTAGACGGGGTAGGTCTCATGACCGGGACGGAAATAAAAGACGTCGCCCTGCCCGACTTTCCACAGCGCACCGCTGCGGAAATGCTCACCTTTATCCCATTTTTCCTCGAAAATCACGCTATCCGGCGTCGGCACCCAGAAGGGCTCGCCGTACATTTCAGTCTGCGAAATATCCCACTTCGCGGGTAGGCCAGCCGCAATCGGGTGCGCGGGTAAGAGCGTCGTCACGTGCGAAGGCGCCCCATCCGGCCGGTAGGTGGGGAACACGCACTGCGGCAAAGTCAGCTGCCAGACGTCGCCGACCTTTTGCACGTTCGGGGTCGGGGCAGCGCCCTTCTTGGGCATCACGCGATAGGGCTTATCATTAAGGTACGTCCATCGAGCCGTCGCGCGTTCCGCCGCTGGCACTTGGGCGAGGGCATCGGCCTTGGCGCGTTCCTGCATCAACCGCACGAAGGGCTTCGCCCAGTGGGCCGAGTGTAAGGCGATGAACCCCGTCTTGCCCGCCACGACCCGCTGGACGAGGGCCTCCATGCGCGCGTCGTTTTGCTGCAAAGGCCGCTGATGGCACCAGAAGACCACGACATCCGTCGCCGCCAAGGTGGCGTCCGCCAAACCTTGGTCCGGATCATCCATCCCGACGGACTTAACCGACAGCCCGGGCTGGGCGGAGAGGTACTTGGCCAAGGTGTCGCCCAAGAAGGCCCCTGCGTAGCCCTTTTTCTGCTCCGGTTGGCGCTCGTCCCAGACCAGGACGCGAAGGGGGGCGGGGGCAGCCGCGAGCCCAAGGCAGGAGGCTAGGAAGAAGAGAGCGAAACGAGGCATGGTTGGGGGTGAGACTATTTCTACCCCTTTGGCCACTGGTTAAAAGTCTCAAGTCAAACCACGCCACGAGAAATTCGGTTAAAAATGTGCTTTTTGCCCTTCCGTCTTGCTCCCATGGGGGGCTGTCCTAACTTGCGGCAAACGACCATGGTCAAATCTGATTTCGGTTATAACAGCAAGGTAGAGGGCGAGGTCATCGTGACCCGCGCCGATGCCGTCGTGAACTGGGTGCGCAGCAACTCCGTCTGGCCGATGCCGATGGGTCTGGCCTGTTGCGCCATCGAGCTCATGGGCGCCGGTGGCTCCCGCTTCGACATTTCCCGTTTCGGGATGGAAGTCATGCGCTTCTCCCCGCGGCAAGCCGACTGCATGATCGTCGCCGGCACGGTCACCTACAAGATGGCGGAAGTCGTCCGCCGCATCTACGACCAGATGGCCGAGCCCAAGTGGGTCGTCGCCATGGGCGCCTGCGCTTCGACCGGCGGCATGTATCGCTCCTACGCGACCCTCCAAGGCGTCGATAATATTGTCCCAGTGGACATTTATATTTCCGGCTGCCCGCCCCGCCCCGAAGCTCTCCTCGACGGCATGATGTTGCTGCAGGAAAAGATTCGCCAAGAAGGCGGCTCCCTCAAGCGCACCTTCCGCGGCCGCACCGTCGAAACCAAGATCGTCCGCTGAACATGGAAGCCGCCGTCCTGACCGACCGTTTTCCGCGCACGCAGGTCCTCCCTTCCCAGGACATGCCGACCTACCAGGTCGCCGGCGAAGACCTCCTCGAAACCGTCCGCTTCCTCCGCGACGCCCAAGGCTTCGACCTCTTGGCCGACCTTTGCGGCCTCGACTGGAAGGACCGCACGCCCCGCTTCGGCGTGGTGATTCACCTGCTCAGCACGACGCATAAGGAATACGTCCGCCTGCACGTCGGCGCCGTCAATGACGCCGTCCCGAGCGTGTCGTCCCTCCACCCCGGCGCCAACTGGCACGAGCGCGAAGCGTTCGACATGTTCGGCATCCGCTTCGACGGCCATCCTGACCCGCGCCGTATTTTAATGTGGGACGCGTATCCTTACCACCCGCTCCGCAAGGATTTCCCCCTCGCGGGCATCGAGGTCCCCCTCCCCGCAGCCGATGTCGCCGAAGTCACCGGCCAATCCGTCAAACCCGCCCCGATGATGGGCGGACCGTTCGTCTCGCCGGGCGGCAAGATGTCGGAAGGCGAACCCAGTGCGCTCGACCAATCCTGGAACGAGGAGAAGCCCAAGGCCTAAGCCCCTTTTCAACGTGAAGACCACTAAGGAAATTTCCCTCGGCGACATCGCCGCCCGCGCCGAAGAACTTCGCGGCGAGAACATGACCCTGAACATGGGTCCATCGCACCCCGCCACGCACGGCGTGCTGCGCCTGAGCCTCGAGCTCGACGGCGACACGGTCGTGAAGTGCGACCCGGTCATCGGCTACCTGCACCGCGGCGACGAAAAAATCGCTGAGAACATGACGTACAATCAGTTCGTGCCGTACACGGACCGGTTGGACTACCTCGCGCCGCTCGCCAACAACGTGGCTTACGCCATCGCCGTCGAAAAGCTCGCCGGCCTCAAGATGCCTGAACGCTGCGAGGCGATCCGCGTCGTCTGCTGCGAGATGGCCCGCATTTCGTCTCACTTACTCGGCCTCGGGGTCTACGCGATGGATACCGGTGCATGGACGGTGTTCATGTATACTTTCAACGAGCGCGAAAAACTCTACTCGCTCTTCGAAGAGCTCACTGGCGCCCGCTTCACCACGAGCTACACGCGTATTGGCGGCCTGACCCGCGATCTCCCCGAAGGCTGGCTCAAGAAGGTCGAAGTCTTCTGCGATGGCGTCCTCAAGGTCATCGACGACGTGGATAAGCTCCTGACGCGTAACGGCATCTTCCTCGAGCGCACCGAAGGGGTTGCGCCGATTTCAAAGGAACTCGCCCTCGCCTACGGCCTCACCGGCCCCAACCTCCGCGCCTCCGGCGTCGGCTTCGACCTCCGCAAGGACAAGCCTTACTCCGGCTACGAGAAGTATGACTTCGATGTGCCCGTGGGCACCAAGGGCGACTGCTTCGACCGTTACCTCGTCCGCATGGAAGAGGTCCGCCAGTCCGTCCGCATCCTGCGCCAGGCCTGCAAGTCTATGCCAGGGGGCGCGTGGTACGCCGAGGACGCGAAGAAGATTTTCCTCCCGCCGAAGGCTAAAATCATGACGAAGATGGAAGAGCTCATCCAGAACTTCATGATCGTCACCGAGGGCCCGCAGATTCCGGCTGGTGAAGTCTACTTTGAAGCTGAGAACCCGAAGGGCGCCCTGGGCTTCTACGTCGTCTCCAACGGCGGCGGCGTCCCTTACCGCCTGCGTATCCGCGGCCCGAGCTTCGTCTCGCTCTCGATCCTGCCCGTGATTATCCCGGGCAACTACCTCACTGATATTGCTTCCATCCTCGGTTCGCTCGACTTCGTCATGGGCGAATGTGACCGCTAATCCCACATGCACGAAACTTCCCCTTCCGCCCCCGCCCGCGCGCTCACGCCTGAGACGCTCGCGAAGGCTCCCGCCATCGTCGGCCTGTACCCGCAAAAGCGTAGTGCGACGATGCCACTCCTGCACCTCGTGCAGGAAGACCGCGGCTACATTACCCAGGATGACATGAGCTGGGTCGCCGAGCTCGTCGGCGTGACCCCAATGCAGGTCCTCGAGGTCGTGACCTTCTACCCGATGTTCCGGCAGAGCCCGATTGGCCGCCGCCACGTGCGCGTCTGCCGCACGCTCTCCTGCGCCCTCCGCGGTTCCTACGCGCTCATGTCCGAACTGGAGAAGTCCCTCAACTGCCCGCGCGGTGAGACTTCGCCCGATGGCAACTTCACCTTGGAGTTCGTTGAATGCATCGCCGACTGCGGCTGCGGCCCGGTCGTTCACGTCGACAGTTCGATGCACGAGAACGTGAAGCCCGAAGACGCCGCTGCCTTCACGCAGCAGCTCAAGGCCACACTCACCGACCCGACCTACGGGCAAAAATCTCCCGTCCCCGGCACGCCCGAGTGGAACGGTTAATCTCTAACTCTTCTTAGCGACATGTCCGCCGTCGAACGCCCCCTCATCTACGCCAACCTCCGGAAGCCCGGCTACTCCGTCGACATCGACTGCTACCAGAGGCACGGCGGCTACGAGGCCCTCAAGAAGGCCGTGGCAATGAAGCCCGAAGAAGTCTGCAAGGAAGTCGAGACCTCTGGACTGCGCGGCCGTGGCGGCGCTGGTTTCCCGACGGGTATGAAGTGGAAGTTCCTCGATCGTAAGTCCGGTAAGCCCATCTACCTCGTCGTCAACGCCGACGAATCCGAGCCCGGCACCTACAAGGACCGCCAGATCATCTACCAGGACCCGCACCAAATGCTGGAAGGCATCGCCATCACGGCGTGGGCCATCCAAGCCAAGCAGGCATTCATCTACATCCGGGGCGAATTCATCCACGGCGCGAAGATCCTCGAGAACGCCATCGCGGAAGCGAAGGCCAAGGGCTTCCTCGGCCAGAATATCCTCGGCTCGGGCTACTCGTGCGAAGTCGTCGTCCATCGCGGCGGCGGTTGCTACGTCTGCGGCGAAGAGACTGGCCTGATCGAATCCCTCGAAGGCAAGCGCGGCTACCCGCGCATCAAGCCTCCGTATTTCCCGGCCGTCCTCGGCCTCTACAACTGCCCGACGATCGTCAACAACGCCGAGACCATGGCGCAGGTGAAGCACGTACTCGCCTTTGGTGGCGCGGAATTCGCCAAGATTGGCATCCCGGGCGATAGCGGCACGCACATCTGGTGCGTCAGCGGCCTCGTGAAGCGTCCGGGCTTGTACGAAATCGAAGCTGGCAAGGCCACCTTCGGCCAGCTGCTTTATGACTTCTGCGGCGGACCGCTTGATGGTCGTACTTTTAAGGCGATTATTCCCGGCGGTTCATCGACTAAGATTCTTAAGTTCGGCGAGCGCTTCAAGGGGAAGCTGCCCAATGGCCAAGAGTTTGACTGGGCGCTCGAGGACATCCCGCTCGACTCGAACAGCATCGCGGCGTGCGGCACGGGCCTCGGCACCGGTGGCACCATCGTCTTCGACGATTCCGTCGAGATGATTCAAGCGCTTTCTAACCTGAACGCCTTCTACGCCCACGAGACCTGCGGACAGTGCACGCCCTGCCGCGAAGGCTCCCTCTGGCTCTCCCGCGTCTCCAAGCGCATCACGACCGGTGGCGGTCAGGAATCCGACGTTCCTCTGCTACTCGACATCGCGAACCAGGTAGCTGGCCGCACCATTTGCGCCCACGGCGAAGCCGTCGCATGGCCCGTGCAGTCCGCTGTACCGAAGTTCAAAGACGAGTTCGTGGAGTCGATCCGCAAGCGTGCGAAGGGCGAAGACCTGCCGAAGCTGAAGTTGATTTAACGCGAAAGCGGATAGGGGATAGCGGTTAGGGGGCTGGGTTGTGCAGCGGCTGCGCCGCTTTCCACTCTGCATCAGGTAGGGTTGGCACTGCGTGCCAACCTAGCTGCCGCTTAAGGGTGGGGCGTGGCTTCGCCGCGCCCTTCTTGAATCGGAGTGCAAGGCGAAGCCTTGTCCCTACCCCAAGCCAACCATACTCCAGCCAACTAGTCCCCTAGCCCCTTTCCCCTAACCGCCATCCCCTTTCCCCTATCTTGTTTGCCTCCCCTCAGACTAGGCCCTATCCCCTATCCCCTACCCCCTTTCCCCGCTTTACCCCCTCGCCACGCCTTCCCATGCCCCGCTGGTTCCTCACCCCACTCCTCGCGCTTAGCGCGACGCTCGCCTCCGCCCAGGATGGCAAGCTGCTCTATGAACAGAACTGTGCCGCCTGCCACTTGCCGGACCAAATGGTCGTGGGGCCCTCCCTCATCGAGATCACCAAACTCTACGACAAGAAGCCGAAGGAGTTCGTCGCGTGGGCAATCAAGCCGCTAAAGAAACGCAACGGCGTCATTGAGATGCCCTCGATGGCGCACTTGGGCGAAGCCAACCTGCTCGCGGTGCACGAGTACATGCTCACTGCCTCCAAGGGCCTGAAGGAAAAGCCGGCGATCACCAGAGACCCGCTCGCTCGACCCGCCCGCCGGCCAGAGATTCAGCGCATGTTCCTACCGAACGTCGGCCCAGCCGCCATCGCGGTCGCGCTGCCGGGGGACCTCAACTACACCTTTGACGCCGGCGACTGCCGCCTCCGCACAGTCTGGCGCGGTGACTTCCTCGATTGCTGGGCCTACTACAAGAGCAACGGACGGGCCACGGCCACGCCGCTCGGCAAGACGCTTTGGCAACTGCCAGCCGATGAGTCGCTACAGAAGCGCGTGAAGTTCCTCGGCTACTCGGTCGATCCGACCGGAATCCCCACCTTTGAATACGAACGCGATGGTGCGCAGTTCCGCGAAAAGATTGTCACCGAAGGCAAGACCCTCGTCCGCCGTTTCGAAGTCACCACGACGAAACCCATCACCTTGTTGCTCGATGCCGCCACGAAGAGTTCCGCCGGTACCGTCCTCATCAACTCGCTGACGCTCACCCCAGCCGAAGCCAAGTCCTTCACCCTTACCCTCCGCCTGCTGTGATCACCCCTCTGCTCTTCCTCGCGGCCATTCTCGCCGCGCCCAAGCCCGCCGCCGTGAAAGCCGCCGTCGCCACCGATGGCTGGGACACCGCTTTCCCGATCACCAAAATCGAAACCCCTATCGGCGTCGATGATCAGGTCGGTGGCCTCGCCTTCCTCGATGACGGCCGCCTGGCGGTCGCGTTCCACCGCGGCGAGGTCTTCATTCGCCAAACCGACGGCACCTGGAAGCAGTTCGC
>CAIXHF010000067.1 GCA_903919185.1 uncultured Opitutia bacterium
AGGTCGTGCACATGCAGGGGCGTGTCGACGGCGCGCAGGCCGAGGTCGTCGGTGCTGCCGATGGTCTGGCCACCTTTGACGCCTCCGCCGGCCATCCACATCGTAAAGCCCGTGGGGTTATGGTCGCGACCATCGCCTTTCTCGGACATCGGCGTGCGGCCGAATTCACCGCCCCAGACGACGAGGGTGTCTTCGAGTAGCCCGCGGGACTTGAGGTCCTTAAGTAGCCCTGCGACGGGCTTATCCATCGAGGCGCAGAGGCCAGCGTGGTTAGATTCAATCTTGGCGTGGGCGTCCCACTTGGAGCCGGCGCCGTGATAGATTTGGACGAAGCGCACGCCTTGTTCCACCATGCGGCGAGAGAGCAGGCAGAGTCGGCCCATACTTTCGGTCGTCTTGTCATCGAGGCCGTAGAGCTTGCGAGTGGCTTCCGTCTCGCCGGTGAGATCGACCACACCGGGGGCCTCGGCCTGCATGCGTGCGGCCAGCTCGTAGCTCGCCAAGCGGGCACCGAGTTCCGAACGGTCCGGGTAGCGGGCGGCGAAGTCCTTATTAACGCTATGGATTAACTGGAGCTTTGATTTCTGCAGGTCGGCGCTGACGGCTTCCGGGGTATTGAGGTTTGGGATGGGCTCGGAGCCGCCCGTGATGCGGACGCCTTGGTAGCCCGCGGGCATGAAACCCGCACCCCAGTTGCGTGGTCCGTTGATGACCGAACTCTGGTTGTCCTGCATGACGATAAACGCCGGTAGATTGCTATTCTCGGAGCCGATGCCGTAGTTAATCCACGAGCCTAGCGAGGGCTTACCCGCGAGGATTGAGCCAGTATTCATCTGGCAGACACCCGCCGAGTGATTGATACCGTCGGCCTTGCACGAACGGATAACGGCAAGGTCGTCGGAGCAGGAGGCGATATGCGGAATCCAGTCGGAGAACCACTGGCCAGATTGGCCATGCTGCTTCCACGCACGTTTCGAGGCCAAAAGCGGAGACTTGGATTCACCCATCGCCGTGATGACTGAACCAAAGCTTTCTGGCAGGCGCTGCCCGGAGAGCTTATTCAGCAGCGGCTTCGGGTCGAAGAGGTCCATCTGGGAAGGACCGCCTTCCATGAAGAGGAAGATGACGCGCTTGGCGCGGGGCTTGATCTGACCGACCCCTGGCTGCAGGGGCGTACCAGCGGCGGGCACGATGATATCCTTGGCCAGCAGGTCACTGAAGGCCATGGCGCCGAGGCCGAGGCCAGCACTGAAAAGGAAGTCGCGTCGAGAGGTACTCGTTTCAACGCGATGGCAGCGTGGGTCGTTCATTCGACGTAGAGGAATTCAGAGGAGTTAAGGAGAGCGTGGCAGAGCGCCGCCAGCGGGGTGGCGCCGCCCTTAGCACTGGGCGTTGCGACGGAAGTGACGGTGAGGTCGCGGCCCTGGCCCGAAGAATCCCGGAGGGTGCCGGTCTTATTCTCGAAGCGCCAGAAGCCGAGGGTATCGGGTCGCTGGTCTTCGTTGGTGTAGAGCAGGGCCTGGTCGTTCAAGACGCCGGCGCTCAGGCGCAGTTCATCAATCACACCATGGAAAGAACTTTCGCTATCGGCGCCCTTGCCGCCGAGTTGAATCGGTTGGGTGGCGGTACGCACGCCGGTGAGGCTTGTGGTCACCCGGTCATGGAGCAGTGGCTCGTCGTCATTGGCGAGGTCCTTGAGGGTGAAGTGGACTTCGCCGGGCCCATTTTTGTCGGCAAAGCGCACGGCGGCGGAGACGTAATAGGGCTTATTCATCTCGATCCGTAGGTTGGAGAAATGGACGGCTTCGCCAAAGGCGTCGCCGAGCAGAGGGCCGAAGGATTGGAGCACGAGCACTTGGGGGGCGCGACGTGACTTCTGGCCAGTGACGCCTAACTGCCAATAGCCATCGGTCTTACCCTTACCGACCTGCGCGGCGATGATGCGGACGGAGCCAGTGTCACTGACGGTGCGTGGTAAGATGACGGCTTCCATGGTGAAGCCACGGGCGAGGTCGGCTGCGGTCACGCCCGGTGCGAGGAACGGCTTGCGATGACTCGCCTCAAGGTGGGCACCTTGACCGTCACGGAAGGGGACTTTCTCCGGCTGAAAATCATTAGCCAAGGCCGCGGTCACGGCCACCGTCGGTTTCTGTGCCCTGACCTCCTGGAGGAATCCGGCCGCCTGCGTGGCTTCTTGGGCTGAAGGCAGCCGAGCGAAGAGCACTTGATACAGGCGGCGGACCTGGGCGGCCTCGTTGCCCGGGGCTTCCTTGGTCAGGCGGGCGGCGAGGGCTTCCCCGCGTTTCAGCATGAAGGGGCTGTTGAGCAGCAGTAGCGATTGAATCGGCGTCGTGGTCACGTCGCGCGAGGACGTGCTATTAAACCATTGAGGCGCATCGAAGACGTCGGCGAGGGGATCGCGGTTGTTACGCATGATCCGCGTAAAAATACTACGGGTGGGCTCACCGTAGACCACGCTCGGCCCGCCTTGCTTGTCGGTCTTCAGGTCGCCACAGGCAGCGAAGATAGCATCGCGGATTTGTTCTGACTCCAGTCGCTGCGGTTGGAAGCGCCAGAGCAGTGCGTTCTGCGGGTCCTTGAGCTGGCCTGCCTGAGGGGTGGGATGCAGGGAGGACCGACGATAGGCCGCGCTCGTGAGAATCAGTCGGTGCAGGACTTTTTGATCCCAGCCCTTATCCATGAATTCGGCAGCGAGCCAATCCAGCAGCTCCGGGTGCGAAGGCGGTTCACCCAAGCGTCCGAAGTCGCTCGCGTAGGGCGTGAGCCCGCGGCGGAAATTAAGTTGCCAGAGACGATTCATCGCGAGACGCGCGGTGAAGGGGTTGGACTTTTCGGTTAGCCAGCGGGCGAGCGCCGTACGGCGGCCGGTGCTGGTACCGTCGGCGGTGGGCGTGATCTTGGCCGACTCGGCCGGGTACTGGCCGCTGAGGACGGTGAGGAAGGCGGGTGGGACGATGGTGCTCTTCTTGGGGATGACGGCGTCAATGCCCTGGGCGCCCGTCTCCCGAATCGCCAGCACGAAGGGTGGCTCGGTCGGCTTGAGCTTATCGTGTTCGGCCAGCTGGCGCTTTAGGTCGGCGTGCTTGACGCTGTCCGCTCCCTTGATGAACTGGTTGAGGCGACCGTATTCATAATCGACCTGGCGCCAAGCGAGGGCGGCGACCTGTTGCTCGTAGGGCGTGCGTTGCGCCGCTGGCTTTTGAATCATCGCCTGAACGTCATCGGGGAATATTTCGGTGGCCTTCTTGGTCGCGGTCACGCGGTATTTTTTCTCTAACCCGGCGATCTCGGCGCGGATCGCCTGCGTGGCCTGCTCCCATGTCGCTAGCTGTCGGGCGTGGGCCGCGGCGGTTTGTTCGGTCCAGGCAATCCGATCTTCGACGGGCAGGGTATTGTTGAAGAAGCTACGGAGTGCGAAGTAGTCGCGCTGGAGGATGGGGTCGAACTTATGGTCGTGGCAACGGGCGCACTGCATCCCGGCGCCGAGAAAGACATCCCCGGTCGTGTCCGTGATGTCGTTCAGGATATTTTCCCACTGTCCACGGGCGTCGCGGTTGTTGTATTCGTAAATCCAGTGCCGGAGGTAGCCGAGGGCCGTGAGGGCGTCGGGGTCGCCTGGGAAGAGCTCGTCGCCCGCGAGTTGCTCCTGGATGAAACGGTCGTAGGGCTTATTCTGGTTATAGGCCTTGATGACGTAGTCACGGTAGCGCCAGGCGGTCGGCCGAAAATCGTCGATGCGGAAGCCATCGCTATCGGCGTAGCGGACGAGGTCGAGCCAGGCGCGGGCCATCCGCTGGCCGTAGGCTGGGGACGCCAGGAGTCGGTCGATCAGCTGCTCGTAGGCTTGGGGGTCCGTATTCTTGACGAAGGCGGTGACCTCTTCGGGCGAGGGAGGCAGGCCGGTGGCGTCAAAGCTCGCGCGACGAATGAGGACGGCGCGGTCGGCTTCGCCTGAAGCGGTGAGCCCCTCCTGGGCGAGGCGGGCGTCGAGGAAGCGGTCGATGGGGTTGGCGGCTGGGCCAGCGGGCAGTGCCGGGCGTTTGACGGGTTGGTAGGCCCACCAGGCTTTTTCTTTTTCGCCGATGGTGCCTGGAAGGTAGCGACCAGCGACGGGTGCCTTGGTGCGGCTCTGGGGCCAGACGGCGCCGTCCTTCACCCATGCGGTCAGCAACGCGACCTCGTCTTTGGTCAGCCGCTCGCCCTTGGGCGGCATCATCGTGTCGGGGTCGGCCGACAGGATATTCTGCAGAAAGAGACTCTTCTGAGGATTACCAGGGAGCAGGGCTGCGCCCTCATCGCCGCCGGTGATCAGGCCGGCACGGCTATCCATGACTAGGCCGCCCTTGTTCTTGCCGGCGGAGTGGCTATGGCACTTGAAGCAACGCGCTTCCAGCAAGGCGACGGCCTGCTCGGCCTGGGCGTCGCCCGCCGCCCAGACGGCCGGAGAACTGACCGCGAGGGCGGTCAGGGCTAGGCCTAGGGTGGTGGACAGGCGTGGGGACATCGGGGTAGGCCCCACTAAGGGGATTAACCTAGATGACTGCAAGCCGAGCCGAAGGTTCCTTCGGGCCTAGCGGTCGGGCTTCATGCTCCAGACCCCAGTCAGGACGTTCGCTTGGGGCGAGGGGGCTAGGAAGAGTTCGATACGGCTGCGGTCGCGGCTGTATTCGATACGGGTCATATTCCCAGGCAACTCGGTCACGATGGTGCCTGCCCATTGGCGAGCCTGGTTTTTGAAGGCCTCGAGGTCGTTGGAGGGAAATTGGAACCCGCCGCCGCCGACGTTCGTATCTAGGTCATGCGTTTCCCAGATATCGTTGCTGCCTGCGGGTAGGAGTTCGGGAACCCATCCGCGTTCAATCACGCCATCGAGGCGGGCAGCGGCGAGGTTGGCATGACGAGAGTATACAGTATCTCCGTAATCGCTGACTTTGAGGGCGATGCCATAGACGACGATAAGCAGGATCGCGCCGCCAATGCTCAGGAGCCATTTGCGCGTTACTTCATTCATGGGTTAGCCTGCTTCCACTTCGGGTAATCTTTTTCGAGCAGGTCGCGGGCGTATTCGCCGTACCAGCTGTAGCCGTTGCGACGCTCATAGCCGATATCGGCGAGCGCGGGCTTCGGGATGCCGTCCCGATCGCAGAAGTAAGGCTGCCCTGTCTTGAGGTCGTAGAAGCGGGCCCAGAGGGCAGGGGCCTTCGGGTCTTTGACCACGACGCGGTCTTTGCCCTTGGGCGACTTGGGGTCGTCGACCGATACGATGCGAATGCCGGAGAGCTTATGTTGTACGAGCCATTGCACCGCTCCCTCGATGGAAGCTTTGATTTCGGACGGCGGGTTTTCGAGGCTCATGAGGAGCCGGACGATACCCACGGACTCCGCACCGCTGAACGAAGGTAGCTCGTAGGCGCGGGCCTTAACGGGCAGCAGGGTCTCCGCGTCATGCTGGGCACACCAGACCGTCGGCTTAGCGTCTACCATGATCTGACATTTCAGGATACAGCCAATGCCTTTATCGAAGGCCGTTTGGCAGGCCTCACGTTGTTTGGTTTCGACGAACGCATAGCGAGCGTCGCGCTTCACCTCGCGGATGAACTCTAGGATGCGGGCCATGGAGTTATCATTGAAGGTCACGTGACGGTGGTACTGCTTGCTCAGCGGGTAATATTGCGGCCAGCCGCCATGAGGGTATTGCGCAAGGAGCACGTGGGCGAGGCCTCGGTCGAAGGGTTGGCGATAAGCCTCGTCCTTGGTCGCGTTAAACATCCGGGCCAAGAAACGCAGCTCATCGAGGGTCGCACCGTTGTCGAACGTCGCTTGGAGGTCTGCACGCTTGCCGGCGTAGACCTGGCTGACCGTATCGGTGTTCTTGGGCCAGCCACCTGAATCGGCCTGATAGGAAAGGATGATGGTGCCGGTTTGCTTGGCTTCGGCGGAAGCGTACCAAGCGTCAGGCTTCTTGAGGAAGTCGCGGGCGCCTTTCTCAGCGGCGGACACCCAGGTGGCGCAGGCAAGAAAGAGTAGCAGGGCGGTGCGCATGGGGCTGGGGCGACTCTGTCGAGGTTTCTCCGAGAGTGAAAGACGAAAGCACGGTTGGGTCGTGGCTTGTCAAAGGCTGCGCCCACCTTCATGAACTCCGCGTGCCCGCACCACTTCGCTTCATCTTGGCTTCCGCCTCGCCTCGTCGCACGGAGCTCCTTCGCGAAGTTGGCCTACCGCACTCCGTCGAAGTCGCCGCCGTGACGGAACACGAGGACCCATCGACCGACCCACGGGTCATGGTGCTTCATAATGCTCGGCTCAAGGCAATGGCCGTCGCGCGGAAGTTTCCGTCTGCCCTCATCCTTGGCGCCGATACCACGGTTGCCCTTGGCGACAGCGCGTTGAATAAGCCTGCTGACCTAGCGGAGTCGCGGGCGATGTTGCGTCGCCTCTCCGGTCGCGAGCATACCGTGCACACCGGTGTCTGCCTCGTCTGCTTGGAACGTGGGCTGCAGGAAGAAGCGGATATCACCGCCTGGGTGCGCTTCCGGACCTTGAGCGAGGATGACATCACCCGCTACCAGTCTTTAGTGAATACCTTGGATAAGGCGGGTGCTTACGGCATCCAGGAAGGCCGCGAAATCATCATCGACGACTACCAGCGTCCCATCTCCACCATCATGGGCCTCCCCGTCGAATATATCGCCGAGCGGTTAGAAGCGCTGGGCCTTCGGGCAGTTTTACAGGCTTGAACACCGATTTTCCACGCCTGTCCTTGAAGTTGAGTCAGGGGGTCGTATGTTAACGGCAGTGCAGGAAGACCCGCTCATCGACATGCGCGCCGCCCTTTGGGCTGGGGTGGGGACGATCGTGCTACACCTAGTGCTTCTCTACACCTTACCCAAGACCCTGCAGGGGCACGTCTTCCCGTTTCGTCTGGTGGAGGTTTCCGTGGCGCCAACTGTCATTCCGGAGCATCGCCTCCCGCCATCGATGCGTTTGGCCGAGACCAATGCCTTGGCTAACCGTATCGCGCCAAAGGAGACACCCTTCGTCGCCGCCCGCAATCAAACCGCGGCGCAACCTGTCCCCGAGCCGACTCCGACCAAATCTTCCTTGCCGCGTTCGGCGGGCGAATCGGATTTTGTGCGTATCGCGCAAGCCAAGCCCCGTTCGATTGACGTATCTGAAGTCATGAAAACCGAAGGCACGCCGGGCAGTGCCTCCGCCGTGGTTGGTGCTAAGCCAAAAATCGGTGAAAAGGGCCAGAGCTCAGAAGCCCCGCCTACCCCCGCCGTCAATCCGGACCGCCCGCGGGCGACGATGCCTTCCGGAACCACCGGCCTGCTCCTGCGCAATAACGTCGGCGTTAATAAAATCGGCACGGTCGGGGTCGATGCACGGTTTAGTAATTACGGCGACTATGCCCAGCGCATGTGCGAAGCGGTCCAGTCCAGTTGGTGGGACATCATCGACCGTATGCGCTTAGAGTCGGCGGTGCGCGGCACCGTGGTGGTGCGCTTTAAGTTGCATCGCGACGGGAGCGTCACCGACGCAACCATCCTTTATCAGGACGTCCCGCACTTGATGGCCTTGGCCTGTAAGGATGCCGTTCAGGCGCCCGCCCCGTTCGATGTCTGGCGGGCCGACATGGTCGCGCTGTTTGGGGAGAGTGACGACGTCACCTTTACTTTTCAATACCGCTAGATCCTATGTCCGATTTTGCCTGGATTCCTTTCGGACGTGGTGTGCGGCTCATTGCCTCACACCCCTCGGGCTTATTGGCCGTCGAGAAGCCGGAAGGCATCTTGGCACATCCTAATCATGGCGAAGCTGGTGACCGTGAGAGTACCCTAATTCAAGGTAACTACTCGATGGAGGAAGAAGCCTTCCACATCCGCGATGGCGTTGGTGGTATCCGCCGCGTGTATCTCCTTAATCGCTTGGACTCACCGACCAGTGGCGTCTTGCTGCTGAGCTTGGATGCGGGCTTGGCCGACGCCGTGAAGGACTTGTTTGCCAAATCCAAAGTCAGCAAGAAGTATGTCGCCATCGTCAAGGGCCGGGGCCTTCGTCAACCTCGCGGGACTTGGCAGGATCAACTCGTGAAGTCCAAAGGCCCGGGCGGCGGTGTGCGTTCAGGCACCTCGGTGGGCGGCGGTGCGGCGGCGGTCACCTTGTATCAGTGGGAAAAAGCGGCGGCGGACCCGCTCCCACTTTCGCTACTCAAACTTGAGCCACGGACTGGTCGGACGCATCAGCTGCGCGTGCAGACGGCCGATCACGGGCACCCGATCTTGGGCGACCGCACCTATGGTGATTTCGAGTTTAATAAAACCTTCGGCACGGCGCGTGGGTTCAAGCGCCTCTTCTTGCATGCCTGCTCGACCGAGCTTGAGTTGGAGTGGCAAGGCAAGCCCTTGACCTTTAGTGTCACCTCACCGGTCCCGCCAGAGTTTCAGAAGGCCTTAGGCGAGCTGGGTGAAGGTACGACCGCAAAGGTGCGCAAGCCCACCATGCCGGGTACGGTCATTTCGCCGCGCCTGCGAATCCGGCTCTGAGCCGGCTTATTCCGCGCCCCAGACCTTCTTGAGTACCGCGACCATCTCCGGGTCGTGGGCTTCGAGTTCCTTCCGGTTGTAAGGGAAGAAATCGTTCTGGCCAAAGAATGCTTCGGTCGTCTCGGAGAAGTATTCCATGGGGGTCGTCATGGCATAAGCACGGACCCCTTCGGTCAGCTTGCCCTCCCAGTTCTTGCGGCTGACCTTATCGTAGGACTTGTTGGCGACGGCTTTGTCGTAGCAGGCCTTAATGGCGGGGTGGTTGAAACCGAGAACTTGATCGTGGTAGGCGTGGGCCAGCTCGTGGAGTGTCAGTAAAGGCATGCGTAGCACTTCCTTGTCGAGGTTGGCGACGCCCGAGAATTCGACCCCTTTGGCCATGGCAGGGTTACGGCCGTTCTGTTTCAGCCAGCCCGCACCGGGGTGGTATTCAGCGCCGGCTCCTTTTTTGTAAGGTGGGGATAGCCAAAGCGTCACCTTCTTCAACTGGGTTAAGGCCTTCGGTGGAACCAGTCGTTCGACATCTTCCAGTTGTTTGTCGATGAGCACTAGGCCCTTTTCGGTTTCGGCGCGTTTCTCGTCGGTCAGTAGCTCGACGCGGATGAGTACGGCCCAGCCACGGAGGACACGCGACTCATAGCGCAGCGCGGGCGCGGGCGTCGTCGGTGCGGTGGTTTCGGCCGCCGGTAGGGATATAGCCAAAGCCAGCATCCAGGTGTAAGCGAAGAAGCGGGGCATCCGTGAAGGCATACCCCCCGACCGGGCCGAGGCAAGCCCGCCCTTAGCCCTCGCCGTTGGGGTCGTTCAAGCCCTGCCGGATGACGAAGCGGATAACCCCAGCGACGTCATGGACGCCCAGTTTACGCATCAAGTTCGTGCAGTGGTTTTCGGCCGTCTTGGTGCTGATATTGAGTTGGGCGGCGACTTCCTTGCTGGAATTGCTCTTGGCGAGGAGGACGGCGACCTCACGTTCGCGGTGAGTCAGCAGGTCGATGATCGAGTCCGCTTGGGTGCTGGGTTTAGCCAAGGCGTCGCGCACGGTCTTGCTGAAATGATCGTTAAACCAGGTATTCCCCTTGGCGATAAAGCCGAGGGCGAGTAGTGCTGCGAGGACGGTGGTGCGGAATTAGCGGATCGCGATTTTCATAGCGGCGAGTTGTTTCTATTACTTGCCGGGGCGGTTTGGTGTGTCGTCACCTCTTGCAACGTTCAAAGCATCGCCCAGTGGGTCATTGTGTGCATCGAAAGCAGTGAGCACCGTTTTTTCCTTGCTGTTGGCGATGACGCGAAGGCGCGCCTTGGATGTGGTTTGTGGGACGATGGCGCAAACGAATTCGCCGCCGATGCCCATGCCATTAAAGCAACTCTTCCACTGCGACTTTTTGTCGTCCCAGGTTTCGATGATGTAGCGCGAGATGCCGGAGGCCGGATCTTCTTTGAGTTTGAATTCGTTGATGGAAACGGGGCGCCCGAAATCGAGCAGGAACGTAGGGCCCGTCGCACCGGCAGCAGCGGCAATCTCGGTCATTTTGGCGGGATGTTTGGGTGAACTGCAGGCACCGCTGAGATTTTTGACGAAGCAGTCCTTGAAAGTGGAGCGCTTGTCTTTTTCGCGATCCATCACCGCCATGATGCCCTCACCTTTGGAGAGGTAAAATCGGCATTTGTTCCACGTAGCCTCGGTCCAGTCGGTGGTGTTGATAATAGCGGCGCGGACGCGCGGCTGAATGGGGCGCTTGGACTTCGCGTTGATGACGCAGTTTTCCATGACGATGCCCATGTTGGGATGCCCATCCGAAGCATAGCAGCAGAGGAGGAAGCCGGGGCCGTCGGTATCGTGGAAGTTGCAATTGCGCATGATCATGTTGTCGCAATTACCCTCGAAGTCGAAAGCCTCGCCATCACCGCTACCAAGGCCGATGTCCACAAAGCCCCACTCGCTGTCCTCGAAAATCCAGTCTTTGCAACGGAAGAACATCGCTCCGGCCACACCGTTGAAGGAGCGGAAGCCGCGACCAATATCGTGAGTGACGCAGTTTTTTACGGAGCCTTTGATCACGCCACGGATGCCGAGCTGCCACTGGTAGCCTTCTTCAAAGAGGCAGTTTTCAAAATTCAAGTTGGCGAAGTTGTAAACGAAGGATGCGTTCTTGTTGAAGTTGTCGGGACTGTTCGTCCAGAAGCCAGATGCGAGTCTGCGGAAGACGCAGTTTTTCACCATGATGTCCTGCATGACGATTTTCTTGTCGGTTTCCCACGAGAAGAGGCAGACGCCGAGGCCGATCTTGCGCTTCGGGTAGTCCTCGTAGCGTCCGTAAAGCAGTGAGTCACGGAAGTAGCAGTCTTCAATCCAGAGGTATTTCTGGGTGGGAGCGCCCTTGGCGTATTCGGCGTAGATGCCGGTCATGCAGCGGGCGAATTCGATGCCCACGATCTTGTAGCCGCCTTTGTTGTCGAGGCGGATCCCGGTGCGGTCCTGCTTGAAATCCTCGCGGTCAATGAGGGGCTTATTGCCCTGCCCAAAGGAACTGATTAGGATTGGATTCTCGGGTGTGCCACTGCCTTTCGGGGTGAGTTCTTCGTTCCAAGTGTCGCCCTTTTTGAGAAGGATGCTGTCGCCGGGCTTATATTCGATGGAGGCTTTGGCGAGCGTTTTCCAAGGGCCTTTCGCTCCCGCCTTGGCGGCGGCGAGTCCGTCGTGACTGTCATCACCGGTGGACTGGCTGACGTAATAGGTCGCCGCCTTGGCGGTGAATCCGCCGCAAAGCAGGGCGGCTGCGAAGAGGGAAATCATACTGGCTCGATATGATTTCATTTTGGTAATTGGTAGAAGGTAGCGCGGAAGAAGCGGAGCATGCCCTACTCCTCGGGGCGCCCGGAGGTCTAGCAAGCCTCAGCCCTCGCCGTTGGGGTCGTACAAACCCTGCCGGATGACGAAGCGGATAACCCCAGCGACGTCATGGACGCCCAGTTTACGCATTAAGTTCGTCCGATGGTTTTCGGCCGTCTTGGTGCTGATATTGAGTTGGGCGGCGACTTCCTTGCTGGAGTTGCTCTTGGCTAGGAGCACGGCGACCTCGCGTTCGCGGCTGGTTAGCGTCACCGCCATCTGGTCGATGCTGGACTCCGAGTTCTTGAGAGCCGTCATCACGGCCTCATTGAATTCCACGCTGAACCACGTTTGACCGTCGGCGATGGCATCCATGGCCTTGCGCAGTTCGGACAGTGGGGAGTTCTTGTTGACGTAGCCACGGACGCCTTCCTTGACCAGACCGCGGGCCAATTGTTTTTCGGACTTACCCGAGAAGACCAGAACGCTCAAGCCGGGGATGGTATTGCGGAGGCGGTGGAGAACCTCGACGCCGCTGATGTCTGGCAAGAGGATGTCGAGGATCAGGATGTCGGGCTTAAGTCGCAGGGCCATTTCGACCCCAGCGGCACCGTCGGCCGAGGTGCCAACCACACGGAACTTCCCTTTGGCCTGGAGCATTTCGGAGACCAGTTCGCGGATGGCAGTTTGGTCTTCGATGATGACGACGGTCTTGGATTTGACCGAACTAGGCTTCATGGTGAGTTGCATCGTGTTTGTTTGATTGGGAAGAGCGATAATAAATGAATAGAACACACTAAGAGGAATACCTATATTGTGAGGTATTCAGCCTAGGCGCTTAGTCCGTCGCTGGGTCGACTAAGCCATGCCGGATAGCGAAGCGTACTAATCCAGCGACGTCGTGGACGCCCAGTTTACGCATCAAGTTGGCCCGATGGTTTTCGGAGGTCTTGATGCTGATATTGAGCTTGGCGGCGACCTCTTTGCTGCTGTTGCTCTGGGCGATGAGGACGGAGATCTCGCGTTCCCGGGGAGTCAGCAGGTCGATCATCGAGTCCGCTTGGGTGCTAGGTTTAGCCAAGGCATCGCGCACGGTCTTGCTGAAATGGTCGTTAAACCAGGTATTCCCCTTGGCGATCTCATCGAGCGCCTTCCTCAGATCGGAGAGCGGCGAATTCTTGTTAACGAACCCGTGGACGCCTTCTTGGATAAGCCCACGCACAACTTGGGGCTCCTGCTTGGCGGAGAAGACCAAAATACGCATCTTCGGGAGATTGCGACCGATGCGGCGGAGGACCTCGATGCCGCTGAGCCCAGGCATCATGACGTCGAGGATTAAGATATCTGGTCGCAGCTTAAGGACCATGTCTAGGCCCTGGTTGCCATCCGCCGCCGCGCCGAGGATACGGTAGGTGCCACGGGTCTCGAGCATCTCGGTCGTCAACTCGCGGATAGCGGTTTGGTCTTCGACGATGACGACTGTCTTACGCCCGTCGGGCGGCGGCAGGGGAATCGGGCGGAGGGAAGGGCGCGGTACAACGTGCGTAGTCGGCACGGTTGGAATCTGCAGGTTTTTCTTAGATGGGGTCTTCATACGATAGGCACAGAGGAGGTCTCCTAGATTGTGAAATAATCCGCAAACGAAAGAGTGTGGGCTTTGTCTACTATGAAAACACGTGATGGGTTTACCCTATTGATAAGTTTATTGACCATGGCTGCAGCGATGCTAACCGCGCTGACGTTGGCGTCCTTCTTGATTGTTTCGGGCCGTGAGTCTGGGCATGCGGAGCACCGGGCGCAGTTGCGCGCCGCGGCGTTGGTGGGTGCGCAGACGGCGCTCGGCGAGCTGTCGTCAGCGATAGGCCGCGATGTGGGCTTCACTTATGTGGACGCGGCGGGCGTCGTGACTTTCGGCCGTGGAGATGAGCGTTTCCGCCTGCGTGAATTATTGATGGGGGAAACGGCGGGCGTGCGGGTCGCCGTCACGGTAGAGGATTTGTCGCAACGTTGGGATGAGCAAGCGGCCGCGGCGACGATGCTAAGGGCTTCGCCGTGGATGCAGTCCCGCTTGGGGCGGCAGGCGTTGTCCGTGGGGCCGTTGGGTGTTCCGCCCTCCGCCGCGACGGCTCTTGCTCTAGACCTAGGCGACGAGGTGCACTATTACGCATCGGTGGGTCGTAGCCCCGCCGCTGGGGCGGGTTGGGGTTCGTTTGGTTTGCTGACGGATGCGGCGCGGGGCGGGTGGCGGCGTAACCTGTCTGACCCCGCGACCTTAGCTGGAGTCGTCGGCTGGGGGCTGGCACCGCGCTTGTTGGTGCCGGAGGCAGCCTTTGCGGCGAATCCCGCCAAGGGCTTGGCCCCTTCGACGCTAGCATCACCGCCCTACGCGCTGACGCACGCCCCGGTTCTCGTAGATTTCAGTTTGAGTCTGGGGTGCTTTAACTCCCGTTCGGACGGTCGGCATCGGGTGCGTTTTCATGGGTCGGGTCGTTGGTGGAATCCTTCGGCGGCGCCTTTGCTCGCGGATACTAATCATATCCTTTACCTGATTGAGATTGAAGGGGCGCCCGAGGTGGAGGTGCGTAACGTCACTTCGGGGGCGCAGTTCACTGCTGATCTCGACGACAGCATTCAGGCAGACTTTGGTATCTTTTCTCAGGGGCCCCGTGAACAGGGCCTTTGGCTCTGGGGGCAAGTCGCCGATGCCCAAGCCTATGGCATGTCCCGCCGCGGGTTATTGCCGGGCGAGGTCTATGGCTTCGTCACGCCCGATCCGGTCCTGCAACCGCAGGGGCTCTCGCGGATTCTGACGAAGACAACCTGGCGGCTGGACGATTCAGCGCATGCCGTGAATTGGAAACGTCCGGCCCCCGAAGTCTTCACGCCCTCCGATCGGATCGAAATTAACGTGCGCTTCCGTGGTCCTTTGACGCTGAAGCTTCGCCCCGCCAACGGGCTGGCGCCTATCGATCAAGCAATTCGCGACTACCCATCGCCACCGCAGGTCGTGATCGCCAACGTGTCATTCCCTGATTTTCTGATTGAGACTACGGGGGCGGATTATTCCCGCGAGGATAGTGCGGGCTACACGATTGCGGAGCGGCGGGCTTGCCTGCGGGTGAAACTACGGGAGCGACCGGCGGCGGCTTGGCTGGCCGGGGCCCGTGGTGGGCCGCTCCTCAAAACCGCTTGGGATTTAGCTGACCCCGCCGACTTCGCCGAGTGGGAGGTGATGCACCCGCTCTTGGCGGTTTTCGAGGCGCAGGAAGGGCCGACGACCCCCAGTGAGTCGGTGCTCTGGGATAAGTATACTAATGCCCATGCCGGCAATGAAGCGGGAGCCTTTGCCCGCATCCTAGTTAGGGATATTCCCGCCTCTCCGCTCAGTTCGGTGGCGGGCTTGCAGGCCTTGGTGCCGGAGGATAATCGGGACTGGAAATTTTGGTTGGAAGCCGCCTTCGTGGCCGCTCCAAGTACCACGCCCCGGCCCACCGCTGCGTCGGATAACCCCCGCCTGGTGGCTTTAGACGTGCGGGAAGTCCTCAAGCGTGCGGACCTGCTCTCGCCTGAGGCCGCCGATCGTTTAACCCTGGCCGGAGCCTTCAACGTCAACTCACGCGATGTAGATGCGTGGGAGCGCTTATTGACTTCCGCGGCTTCCGCCTGGTCGTCGGATGCTGGCGGCCCTTGCGGGATAAGCTCATTAACGGGTGTCTGGTGGGCGACTCTGCCCTCCGGGGCGCAGTTGGCGCCCTTCGGTTCGTCCGTTCCGGTGAACCTCACGGATGAGGAGTTGGCGGCCTTAGCGCCTGATGCCCTGCAGCCCGTCGCTGCCCAGCAGGGTATCCGGCAGCTGCCACCCGCCGTCAGTCGCCGCTGGGCGGAGGCGATTGTGGCAAGTCAGCCGACCCACGGCTGGCCCTATCCCTCGCTCGAGGCTTGGGCGCGATCGGGTCTCTTGGAGAAGTCGATTAACACTGCGGCCGTGAATCAATTCCTCGGTGTCGAGCTGGTCGATAGTCCCGCGGACTTACGGGCGGGGCATTTCTTCCGAGCCTACGCGCCGTTACTGACCGTGCGTGGGGATACTTTTATTATTCGGTCGCGGGCGGTCAGCGCCTTGGGGGATGCGGCGATCGAAGTCGAATGGACCGTGCAACGGGTCCCCGAAGCGCAGGCCATTTCGGCTTTGGGGCGACACTTTCGGGTAATTCGTGCCCGGATTCGTAACGGATGAACTCGGGCGTGGGCTTGACTGTAACGGAAAAGGGCTAAGATTTAGCCCATGCACGAAAATAACCCGTTCATCGTCGACGCCGCTCCCGTGGAAGAGCGCGTTAGTTTCTACCGCCGTACTTACCTGCACGTGGCGGGAGCCTTGCTGGGCTTTGCTGCGCTGTTGGCGTTCTTCTTCGCTGGCTTCGACCAGCGCACCGGGATCGCCTTTACCTTAGCGTCCAGCCTCTTCGGCTTGATGAATTCTCTGGGTTCATGGAGTTGGCTACTCGTCATGGTCGCCTTCTGGGGTGGCACCATGGTTGCCCAAGGCTTGGCTTCGAACCGTGCCTCCGTGGCCTCCCAGTATTCTGGCCTGGGTCTCTATGTGCTTCTGCAGGCCCTCATGTTCATTCCGCTCTTAGCTATCGTGCACATTTCGACTGGCGGCCAGATGGCGCAAATCTTGGTGCCGGCCTGTAGCCTGACGGGTGCCTTGGTCGTTGGCCTGACCTTGTCGGTCTTCATGACCAACGCGGACTTTTCCTTCCTCCGTACGGTCATCGTCATCGGCTCGGTCGTCGCCCTCGCCGTGGTACTACTTTCGTTCTTCGTTCCGATGGTTCTCGGGACGTGGTTCGCTTTGGCGATGATTCTGCTCATGGCCACCGCCATTCTTTATCAGACCTGGGTGATTAAGACGCAGCTCACGACCGGTGACTATATCATCGCTGCGTTCATGCTCTTCTCGTCGATCGTCACGCTCCTCTGGTACGTGATCTCGTTCTTCCTCGGTCGTCGTAGCGATTAAGCGCTAAGGATTGCTCAAATAAAAAGGCCCCGTGGAGTCTCCTCCGCGGGGCCTTTTCGTTGGTGGATGTCGCCTTAGCGGTTCGGGTCCGTCGTGGTCAGGGTGAGTTGATCGAGGAAGAAGGCGGACGGCTCGTTGGCGTTGCTGACGAAGCCAATCCAGTTGACCGTGCGCAGTTCTTTGCTGCGGAAGGGTAGGTCGATAAAGGTCTTCGTGGCGCCGCCCGTGGGCGTGACTTTCAAAGTCCAGGTACTCGTAGTTTCGGTGCCTATCGTCGCTACGACTTCATAGTGCACCCACTGATTCGAAGGGATATCCATGAGCGGTCCCGTCGGCCCGACGAGCTTCCCGTCCTTCAGGGTGAAGGTGGGCCCGGCGTGATAAGGAGAGGCTTGGTCGCGCCATTCGTGGACGAAGTACGCCTTCGGTTCGAGCCACACGTCGAAGCTGCACGTCGTCACGCCGGTGGCATGGTTGGGCGCTACCGTGAGCATGGGGAAGTAATGCGCGGGAAGGTTGGCGGTATCGGTGAACTTCAGGCTCTGCAGTCCGCCGCTGCTATGTTCTTTCGAGAACGATAGGCTGTCGCCCTTGCCGCTGATGGCGCCCCTAGTGAAGGAGGTCGGGGCTTTGGGGTTACGGAGGACGCCCTCGAAACTCGTGCGGAAGGCTATGGCCGGCGGGGCAGGCTGTTCAGGACGGGTAGTTTCCACCGGGCGGTTAAACGTGCGGGCCAGCGCTCGCCACGCCTCGTCGCCAGTCACGCCCATGACGCTCGTGTCGATGGGCGTGAAGCCGAGGGCGAGCGCGGGTGAACCGGGGCGGAGGCGGAAGTCGCGTTTGGCGGCATCCATGAAGAGCGGGTCCGCGATGATTGAACCGACATCTTGCCCGGTTTTTTGCCAGTCGGCCAGGGGTAACTTCTTGGCTGTAAATGTCACTGGTCGGCCGGAGTAGTCCCAGTAAAGGTTCCCCTGTAGCAGGTAGTTGGCTGTCGTGCCAGTCCAGACGCCGCCGAGGGTGTCGCCGCGTTCAAAGACCACGAGGTTCTGTGTGAATGTGAAAGAGCGATGCTCCTCGGCGCGGCTGCGCTTGAATTGATAGAGGTCGGCGAAGGCGAAGATATTATTCCGGACCACATTATCTTTGCCGTAGTGCTGGTGGTAGCCGCCGTCGGTCGTGTCGTGGCAGACGTTGCCTTCCAGGGTAATGCCAGTGCTACCTTCGTCATTGTAGAGCCCCCAGCCGCCGTAACTGAAGCAACGGACGTGGTGGATATGGTTGTGGCTGATGGTCGTCCCTTCCGATGGCCCGAGTGTATAGACCCCGCCCAT
>CAIXHF010000068.1 GCA_903919185.1 uncultured Opitutia bacterium
CTCAAGGCTAAGTTCAAGGTCGCTGCAACCACCCGCTTCGGCTCTGGCTGGGCTTGGCTCGTCGTCAAGGCTGACAAGTCCATCGCAGTCACCTCGACCCCTAACCAGGATAGCCCGTTGATGAAGGGTATCGCTGACGTCAACGGCGCCCCAGTCCTGGGCCTCGACGTCTGGGAACACGCCTACTACCTGAAGTACCAGAACCGCCGCCCTGACTACGTCGACGCCTTCTGGAAGGTCATCGACTGGAAGAAGGCTAACGAGCTCTACCTCAAGGCCATCGCCTAAGCGACCCTTCGCCCCTCGAAAAAGGCCGGCCCAGCGATGGAGCCGGCCTTTTTGTTTCTGGCACATTCGCAGGCAGCCGGTGTCATAAGCCATACCCCATGTCCACCCGTCGCCGCTTCCTCACACAGATGGCGCTGGCCACGCTCGCTTTCCCCGCGGTCGTGCGCGCCCGCAACCTCAACTCGCGCCTACAAGTGGCCAGCGTGGGCTGTGACGGCAAAGGCTACGACGACATCAAAGAAATCGGGTCACATCCTAAAGTCACATATGTGGGCTTCTGTGACGTCGACTCCCAACGGATCGCAAACGCACTGCAACGCTTTCCCGGGACGCCAACGTTCGCGGACTTTCGTGAGATGTTCGGCAAACTAGGTGCGGGCTTTGATGCAGCGGTGGTCTCCACGCCCGACCATATGCACGCCCTGCCCGCACTCCAAGCGATGCGCCTCGGGAAGCACGTCTACTTACAGAAACCGCTCGCGCATTCAGTCGCCGAAGCCCGCCTCCTCCGCCTCACCGCCGAACGGATGGGTGTGCGGACGCAAATGGGTAACCAGATCCACTCGCACATGGCCTACCGTACCGCCGTGAAACTGATTCGCAGTGGCGCCATCGGTAAAGTCGAAGCCGTGCATTCTTGGCTTTCCAACGAAGGCAACGGCTACACGAAGCGTACCACACTCCCCAACCCTGGACCCGTGCCAGCAGGACTCGCCTGGGACCTTTGGCTCGGTGGCGCCCCGGCCCGCCCGTATGCTCCGAGCGTCTACCATCCTTTTAATTGGCGCGACTGGATTGATTTCGGCAATGGCACGCTCGGAGATTTCGGCTGCCACCTGCTCGACCCTGTCTACAACGCTTTGCAACTGACCGCACCGCTGACGGTCCAAGCCGAATGCGTTGGGGTAAATGAACAGACCTGGGCCAAGGCGGAAACGGTTACTTTTACCTTCCCGGGCACGGCGCACACGGCTGGCGACACGCTTCCCTTGACCTGGTACGATGGCGGCCGACAACCTGACCTCGCCCTCGCACGCATGCCTACCGGCAGTAAATTACCGACCAACGGTTCGCTCTTCATTGGTCAAAAGGGCACGCTGGTTCTGCCCCATGTCGCGCCACCCCTATTATTCCCCGAAGCAACGTTTGGCGTAAACCTCTCCGTCAGCGAACAGACCCGCCGCGCCCGACGACTGGCAGCGGGGGAAAAGGACGTACGTAAGGTCGCCGAGATTGCCTTCGAAGAAAGCCGCAATCATTACCACGACTGGGTCGACGCGGCCTTGGGCGGCCCCGAAACCACGGCTAACTTCGCCTATGCCGGACCGCTCACCGAAGCCGTCTTACTCGGGACCATCGCTGCACGTTGCCCCGGGGAGAAGCTGGCATGGGACGCACCCAATCTACGCATCCCCAACCACCCCCGCGCCCAAAGCCTCCTCTCGCTTCAGTATCGCCCAGGCTGGGAGATTTCCTGAAACTGCCTCAATGCGCTACCCCCTCCGCACCCTCCTTCAACTTTTTGGCTTCGCCACCTTGGTCGTCGCCGCTGACGGCCCGCTGCCCATTAAGCTATTCGATGCCGGCGAGCTTGGCCCTCGCGTGACGCCATCCGAAGCCACCGTCAAACGTATCGGACCGAAAGGCAGCACGCCCGGTCATGAAACCTATATTAACGAACCGACGGTGACCATCTACCCAGCGGAAAAGTCCAACGGGGCCTGCGTCATCGTCTGCCCGGGCGGCGGGTATTGGTTCCTCTCCACGAACAACGAAGGTACCGGCGTCTGCGAATGGCTCAATAAGCTTGGCGTCACCGCCGTGCTCCTCCGCTACCGCACCCCAACTTCCGACGAAGCCATCCCCTACAACTATCCGGTGCAAGACCTGCAACGCGCCCTCGGGCTCGTGCGCCATCGCGCGTCCGAACTAAAGGTCGATCCGAAGCGCATCGGAGTCATCGGCTTCTCCGCCGGTGCTAACCTCGTCGGACACGCTTCCTGGGATCGCACCACACGGACTTTCACGCAAAGGCCAGAGGTCGACGATGCCCGCGGGCCTGACTTCACGATTTTCGTCTACGGCGGCGGCTTCCTCGATAAGGAAGATAAGACGAAATTCCGCGAAGGCTTCAACGTCCCCAAGGACGCCCCTCCCTGCTTCTTCGTGGTTGCCCACAATGACGGCAATAACCCCGTTGAAGCCGCCGAACTTTACCTCGCCTACAAGCGCCAGAACCTGCCTGCTGAAATTCACGTCTACGCCAAGGGTGGCCACGGCTTCGGCACGCGCGTGACCAATAACCCCGTTGACGGCTGGACCAAGAACGCCGGCGACTGGATGGACTCCATGGGCTTCCTTAAGTCCACCACTAAGTAAACTTTTCCTATGAAAATCCCCCGCCTCCTCCACACGCTGAGAGCCTTTGCGCTCATCGGACTCACCTCCCTCGGGCTTGACGCCGCCGACGCACCCAAAGCCTCCCCAGCTGACCTCACGAAGCCAGTTCAGGTGTTCATCATGCTGGGCCAATCCAACATGGTCGGCCTCGGCAAGGTTACTGGTCCGGATGGGTCACTGGAATTCGCCGTAAAGACGAAGAAAAAATACCCGCACCTCATCGATGCTACGGCGAACTGGATTGAGCGATCTGATGTCCGTTTCGTGCGCGTCATGGTCGGCCGCAGCGGCGGTATGCAACTTTTCAACAACGAGTTCCTCAAGGTCAACGGCAAGACCATGGGACCTGAATACGGCATCGGCCATCCGCTCGGCGACGCCGTTGCGGCTCCCGTGATGCTGCTCAAGAGCTGCATCGGTAATCGCAGCCTCGGCTGGGACCTGCTCCCACCGGGCAGCGAGCGTTACGTCTTCGACGGTAAAGTCTACGCCGGCTACAAAGATCGCCCCGACTCCTGGCCTGTCGATGCAGCCAAGGGCACGGCCACCGTCCCAGCCCCTTGGGTCGACAAGGCGGGCAAACCCATCGACTGGTACGCCGGTAAGCAATACGACGACGACATCGCGAACGCGAAGAAGGTCCTCTCCGAACTCGCTAAGTACTACCCAGGCGCGACCAAGTATGAAATCGCTGGCTTCTTCTTCTGGCAGGGCGAGAAGGACGGCGGCAACGCTGGCCACGCGGCGAAGTACGAAGAAAACCTCGTTCGGTTCATTAAGTACCTCCGCAAAGACTTCGATGCGCCCAACGCCAAGTTCGTCCTCGCGACGCTCGGCGAGGCCACCAAGGGCAGCACAGGTAACGGCGGCAAGGTCCTCGAAGCCCAATTGGCCGTCGACGGAACCAGCGGTAAATACCCCGAGTTCAAGGGCAACGTCGCCACCGTCTATGCCAACCCCCTTTCTAAGGGCGGGAGCGGCAATAGCCATTACAATGGCAACGCCGAAACCTACATGGACGTCGGTGAAGCCATGGGCACGGCGATGGTCGAGCTGCTGAAGAAGTAGGCACCCACCATGCGTGCGCTCATCCCCCTGCTTATCTGCCTCAGTTGCTTCGCCACTGAGGTCACCAACCTGCCGGTAATCAGGCTCGAGGTCAAAGAGCCGGTTAAATCAGATGTGCGGGTCGCCTGCACGGCCCTCCTGACCACGCCGAAAGAACAAGACGGCACTGATGCCGCGGCCCTTCCTGCACAAATCAAGTACCGCGGCGCGTCGTCACAAGGCTATGACAAGAAGTCCTTCTCGCTCAAACTTGCGAAACCCAAGGGGTGGCTAGGCATGCCCGCTAACCGCGAGTGGGTACTCAATGCTGCCTTCGTCGATGCCTCCATGATGCGGCATAAGCTCTCCTACGACCTTTTCCGCGCTATGGGCACAGCGACGTCGCCGCGTTTCGCCGCCGCGAGCCGTTTCGTTGAGGTAGAACTCAACGGCCGTTACCATGGCGTCTACCTGCTCATGCAGCCCGTCGATGACCTACTCGTCGGCCTACCGCCCGCGGAGAAGTCCGATGTGACCCCTGCAGGTATCTACAAGGCCGTCGACCACGCCGCCAACTTCGCTCAGCCCGGACACGATGGCTTCGAACAGCGCCAGCCTGATCCAGCCGTCCAAGAATCCTGGGGGCCACTCGACGACCTGTACCGCTTTGTGAGCCAAGCCCCCGACAAAGACTTCTTCGATCCTACTAAGGGAATCTCCAGTCGCATGGACATGGATAATGCCATCGACTTCCACCTGCTTGTACTGATGACGAGTAACCTCGATGGCATTACCAAGAACTATAATTTAGTCCGCCACGCCGCGACCGCCACCAACCCGAACCCGAAATTCTTCTTCGTGCCATGGGATTACGATGCCACCTTCGGACGGAATTGGGATGGCTCCCACGTCGATGCCAAAGCCTGGCTATCCAACCGCCTCTTTGACCGGCTCCTCAGTAACGCGGAATATAAAGTGAAATATGCCCTGCACTGGAAGGCCCTGCGCGCCAGTTTGCTCACCACGGAAAACCTTAGCCGTATGATGGATGAAAATGTGGCCGCGCTTGGCCCAGCGGCCCTCCGCAATGAGAAACGCTGGAAGAACCTCAACTACGCCAACCCACGCGAGCTGACCAGCAGCTACGATGTCGTTCAAATGAAGCGTTGGGTCCCGCTGCGTCTCGAATGGCTCGATACTGAACTCTCCCGCCTCACTTCCAAGTAA
>CAIXHF010000069.1 GCA_903919185.1 uncultured Opitutia bacterium
AAGTACCCGAGCGCTCCGACGATCACGGCGGGCTGAAGCAAATCCTTCCAGAGAGGACGTTGTTGGGCCGAGAAATCAGGGGGGCTCATGAAGGCGGGGTTACGCCTTTAGACCGTGCAGATTGGCCATGGAAATGCCAGACAACATTGCCCCCGTAACCCCCAGAAAACCTTGGTCCGTGCCAATCAGGAAGAGGTTCGTAAGGTCGGTCCGACCGTCGCGCCGCTTGACGGTCGAGCCGTAGATCGCGCCGTTGAGATGGCCAGTGAACTTGCGGACCGTCCGGGGCGTGAAGACATCCGTCGAGGTCAGGGCGCCATCATGGGCCGCAGCGGCGATGGTGGGCAGATGAGCCCGGGCGACGCGATTGAGGCGTCCGCACCATTCCTGCTTCCAAGCCAGATAATCAGCCTCGGGTAAAGCGCACCAGGCGTCATGGTTGGCGAGGGCGGTGACCCGCAGCCAACCTTCGTCCAGCGCCCGGCCCTCTCCATACTGATAATTGTTCGGAATGCAGATCACGCCGGAACGCGGGTCCACTAATTCTTTGGGTGCGCGGTAGCTAAACCGCTCGGCGTCACAGAAGAAGACGATGGTGTCCTTCCATCCGAAGCCGGCGAAGGCCGCCGGGTTGTAGGTCGCAATGGTCTCGGCATAGCCGAGGCGGCCGATGGCTTCCGCGCCAGCGGCGGGCGCCGCATCGGAACGCAACCGCATCGTCTCGACCGCTCCGGCAGAAGAATACACGCGCTCGGCGGTGACCTCCGTGCCGTCGTCCAGGACGAGTGCGGCGGCCCGACCAGCGCGCACTGTAATCATCCGGACGCCGCACTTCATGCGTCGCTCCACGCCATGCTCGCGACAGCGATCGACGAGTAAACGAATGACCTGGCGGACCCCGATGAACGGGCGCGCGAAACCTTCACGAAAAAGCGAGCGCCACATGACGGCAAACTGCGAGACCTCGATATCATCCTCGAGCGCGCTGCCATAGAAGCAGGTCGGCAGCAGGAGCATATCGCGCAGCAGTGGATCGCCGAGTCGTTCATCGAGTAAAGCCCGGGCCGAACCGCCATGGGCCTCGAGCGTGGCTTCATCCAGCCCGGTAATCCAGGCGTCGAGCGCGCGGAAGCGATCCACGGACTGCGGGAACTCCTGCGCGACATCGGCCAGCAGGTCATCGAAGTTATTGTTTAGCCGGAGATTTTTCCCAGCCATCGTGACGCGGGAGCCGAGCTGCGGACAAAGGTCAAGTTCCTCGCGGCGGATACGGAGCTGGCGCATCAGTTTGACCAGCGGAGCCCCCTTGGTGCCTTCGGGCACCCAATTAGTGAGGGCGTGCAGGCCGACGTCATACTTTCGCTGCCCACGCGCGTAGAAAGAATTAAGCCCCCCCGCGGAATTATGCCGCTCCAGGACGAGGACCTTCTGGCCGAACATCCCGAGACGCACCGCCGCCGCGAGGCCGGACATACCGGCGCCGATGATGACCGCATCGTAATGGGTGCTCGCGACGCTCACGGGCTTACAGTCCAAGACCGCGGACTAGGGTCAAGCGAACGCATCATAGGGCGCTCAACTGCAGGACTTCCTCGGCCGCGCGGATTACTTGGTCGGGGGTGATCCGAGCCAAAGCGCGATCCATGCGCTGCCGATAATCCTGGGGCACTTCACCCTCGAAGGGCGTGGTATCCACCCGCACAATGCGGTGAAGCACACCCCACGGGCGGGACCGAATATAGTCCGAGGGACCAAAGACGCCGACCACGGGCGTATTCACGGCCGCCGCCAATTGCAGGATGGGTGAGTCAGCCCCCATGAAAAGCCGGGCTTCGCTGATCAGCTTGGCTAAATGGGGTATGCCCAACCCGCCACGGGTAGGCTGGGCGGCGGGACCGATCAAGCCACACAAGGCCTCCGCCAAGATACGTTCGGACGAAGACGTCCCCGCGGAAACGACTATCCGTTCAACCCGGCGAGCGGCGATGAGTTCACGGCCCACCTTCGCCCATTTATCGATTTCGAAGACTTGGTCTACGCGCGATGCCCCAGGGTGAATCACCGCATACCGGCGCGGCTCCACCAAGAGCCCGTGCTCCTCCATGCGCGAAGCTGCATACCAAAGCCCAGGCACATCGTGGGCTAAACCAAAGACCGCCGCCAGCACCGCATGGTCACGCGAAGCCTCGTGCGGGTCGGCCACGGAGCCGGTCACCACTTGATGAAACCAAGGGTAAAGGGACCAAGAAGGTTGGCCCGCGCAGGCGCGCTTAGCGGCCCCGCTCCAGGCCACTAGGCGGCGGGATAAAGTATCCACCCCCAAGGCGACCGCCGCATCAAAACGCTGCCGGCGCAGATGGTTGAGTAAGGCCCAAGCCTCCCAAGCACTAGCCGACGGATCAAAGGCCACGATTTCGTTGACGACCGGACATCCCTCGAGGCCCGGCTCGCTACCGGGGGCCGTGACGAAGGTGACCGCCGCGCCAGGGTGCCGCTCCTTGAGCGAGCGGAAGGCGGCCGTGGTGGCGAGGGCTCCGCGTAGGCCGGAGAACTTGACCACCAAGATCCGCATCACGAAATGCCTTGGGCTTGGTTATCCCACAGACGCCGAAAGAGCTCGTTCGAACGGTAGACCTCTTCGCGGGGGCCGTCCGCGACGATGCGGCCGCCATCGAAGACGAGCACGCGGTCGACATCGCGAATGGTGGAGAAGCGGTGCGCCACAATCAGCGTCGTGCGCCCCTTCATCAACTGTGCGAGCGAGTGCTGGATGCTTCGCTCAGTGTCGGTATCCAAGGCCGACGTGGCCTCGTCGAGGATGAGGATGGGGGCGTCCTTCAAAAAAGCGCGCGCGATGGAGACCCGTTGCCTTTGCCCACCCGAAAGGCGCGAGCCGCGCTCGCCCACCAGCGTGGCAAACCCCTGCGGCTGGGCCTCGATGAAGTCCAAGGCTCCCGCCAACTGGGCGGCCGCACGGACCTCCGCATCGGTGGCGGCCGGGCGACCGAGGCGGATGTTCTCGGCGATGGTCTCATTAAACAGTACGGGCTCCTGCGAGACCAAGGCGATGTTGGCTCGCAAATCGGCCTGCTTCACCGTCCGCAAATCGTAGCCGTCGACCTGAATCGAGCCGGATTGCGGATCAAAGAAACGTGGCACCAGATTGACGAATGTACTCTTGCCGGCGCCACTTGGGCCGACCAAGGCCACCGACTGTCCGGCCGGAATCTGCAGCGTGACGTCGCTCAGAATGGGCTCAGCGCCGTAGGCAAAAGTCAGATGATCTAAGCCGAGCTCACCACGCACGCGCCCCAAGGCCCGGGCGTCCGGCGCATCATCCACCTCAATCGGGGCCTCCAGGATTTCCGTCAAGCGATCCAAGCCCGGCTCAGCCATACTCAGGCGGCTGTTCACATAACCGATGCGCTTTAATGGGCCGTAGGCTAAATAGAACGCGGCAATCAGTGCCAGAAGTTCTTCGAAGCGGAAGCCAATACTAGCGCCGACACCAATCGCCAAAGCGATGCCGATGGCCGCCGAAATTTCTAACAGCGGCGACAAAGCCTTCTCGTAACGGACCAGCTTGGCCTGAATCCGCAGGCCCTCACGGCTGGCGGCATCGAACCGGGCACACTCGCGATCCTGCAAGCCATAGGCGCGCACCTCGCGAGCGGACTGTAAGTTCTCCACGGCGATACCGTTTAAATCCGAAGCCGAAGTGAGGCCCGCACGGGCACGCCGCTGGATCGCGGTGCCGATCGACCGCACCAAGAAAACGGCTACGGGTACGACTAGGAGGCAACCGAGGAACCAGTAGCCGGCGGGCTTGGCCAAACAAATCCAGATTACATAGCCGAGAGCGAAGAGCAACGTCAGCGGCTGAATCAAGATGTCGTTCGAAACGTCCACGAGGACGGTGCGGACCGAGTTGGCATCGTTGATCACACGCTGTAAGAGATCCCCCGTCGGTAACTTGGCAAAGAAACCGAGGTGGAGGCGTTGTAGCCGGGCAAAGACCGCCCGGCGGACGGATTCGACCACGCGTAGACCGGCAAGATTTAAGAGAAAGTTGGCGGCGAATTCCGAGAGGCCACGGACGCAGAAAACGGCCGGTAGAAAAGCGACGGCGAAAGTGACCTCGTACCCCTTGGGTAAGTAAAGGGGACTCCAGCCCAACCAAGCGGGGAAGGCAATGAGCGGCGCCGCTCGCTGGGCCTCCGAGCCAAAGACCGCAGGCAAGACCTTCCCAATCAGGAAAGGGATACCCAGCGCGCTACTGGCCGCGAAACAGACGCCCGCTAACAGCGCCAACCCCAAAAGCCGCCGACTCCCCTTAAGGTGGACCAAGTAGGGACGATAGCGGCGGTTGAACACAACCCCAGCGTGGCGAGAACCCCGGACCGTGGAAACACCAAAAAGCCGGTCAGGCCTTCTTCGGGAAGGCCACCGAAAGAGCGATAGCCACCGCCAAGATTACGCCGATGACACCCAAGGAAACTTGGGTGGGCAGATGGACCACGCCATCATGCACGAGCGCAGCCGGCACCCAGGCGGCGACCTGTCCGTCGGGTTGCCCTAACTTAGCCGCCCACGGCAGCACCATCTTGATGCCAATGAACACTAGGATAAACGCCAAGGCCGGCTTGAGGAAGCGGACATACTGCACAAAGCCGCTCAGCGCGAAATACATCGAGCGCAGGCCCATGATCGCAAAGATGTTTGAGGTAAAGGCGATGAAGCGACGTTCCTCGATCGCCATGCCGGCCGGCAAGATCCCGAGGACCGCCGGAATCGAATCCAAGGCAAAGATTAGGTCCGTCCCCTCGACGACTAACAGGACAAGGAACAGGGGCGTGAAAACGCGCCGGCCGTGCTCGACCGTCCAGAAGGAATTGCCGTGTAGGTGAGTAGTCAGCGGGAAGCACTTGCGGGCGACCTTGACGATGAAGTTCTCCTCCATGCTCTTGCCCTCATTTTCATCCTTGGCGAAGGCCAGCTTGAAGCCCGTGAAGAGTAGGAAAGCGCCGAACAGCGGGAGTAACCAGGTGAAGTGATCGACCGCGGCAACCCCCACGATGATGAAAAGCGCACGCATCGCTACGGCCCCGAGGATACCCCAGAAAAGCACCCGATGCTGCAGGCGCTCGGGGATGCTGAAGTGAGCGAAGACGAGGATGAAGATGAAAAGGTTATCGACCGAGAGGGCCAACTCCAAGATGTACGCCGCCGCAAACAATTCGGCGTCCTCGGAGCCGCGCCAAGCACTCAGCAGGAAGGCAAACGCGCCGGCCAAGCTCACCCAGACGATGCACCAAGCGACGGCCTTCCGGAAGCTCGGGGCCTCCTCTTTCTTGCTGAAGACCCCCAGGTCCAAGGCCAGCATCGCTCCGACGAAGAGCAGAAAGGCTCCCCAAGCCCAACCGGGGATGACAAGGGGTGCCTCGGAGGCCAAAAACAGCGTATGCACAGGGCAAGAACTTACCTTAATCCTTAAGGAGTCAAGCCGACCCGCCGATGGAGGCTTGCCCGCTCCCCCGACCCCGAACTAGATGGAGACTGCGTTCCCGTAGTTCAACGGATAGAACATTGGTTTCCTAAACCGAGGATGTGGGTTCGATTCCCGCCGGGGACAGCAGGGGCTTCAGCGCTTCAGGCGGAAGCCCTGGATGCGGGTCGCCGGGGAACGACGATAAATCGAGTCCACGTCTTTGATCTGCATTAAAGCCCAAGGCGCCAGAATCCCGTCGCCGTTCTTGGTCAGAACGATGTCGTCGGCGATATACACACAAGTGTGGATGCCTTCGCCGCCGTCGAGGAAGCAGAGGACATCGCCGTACCTATAGGGCGCCTCTACCGTGCTATACTTCTCGACCAATTGAGCGGCCGCCAAGCGGGTATCGAGGTAGAACTCCTTCGGCGTGATGTTGAAGAAGTTAAGTGAAGTCCAATGGCAGTCAGGAAAGCGGCCTTTCAACCCAAGTTCTATTTCCGGGAAAGTATACGCCCGCTGGCGCATTATCGAAGGGAGAAAGTGCGTGATGTCGACGGACTGCGGGGCGCGCCGCTGCGTGACGGCGTTGATGAAAGTGAGCCGCGGAGCGTCGGTCTGCCCTGCCGACCAATACTCAATGAACTGCTGGCGGTCGGCCTTCAGGGGTAACTGCAACTCGACCAATAAACTGCGCACCCGCGTGACCGCCCGAAATGTCGAACGGACTTCATCCGAGGTCTTGGCCAAAGTCAGCAAGGCCTGGATATCACTGAAGACCACCGCCGCGCCGCGCTTCCAGACCAGCTTCCGGAAGAGGTCTTTTTGGGCGTCGCTCAAACCTGCATCCATCAACCAATCATCTAAATCGCCGCCCATGATATAGACGGGGTCGTGCTGGTACTCGTTCGCCGGCGATTTCGCCAACTCCTGGTAGAGCGCGGAGCGCGTGGCTGGCGAGAGGGCTACTAAATCATCGACCGACGGATAGAGATTAATCACATTGCCCGAGGCCACTCGACGGGCCGGATCCAATAAGCGGTCAGTGACCCCTGCTGGCACCTCGCAGCGCTGCAACACGCCGCGCACGGCCGACTCCGTCGTCTGCTCAAAGACCCAGCGCGTGACCGAATTGGGCTTGGCCACGGCTGCTACCAGCGTATCGGGCGCCTCCAGGTAGACGGTACGCACCTCCAAGTCACCCCAAGGCCCTGGCTTAGCCTTCCAGAAGGGCTCTTCGTGGGCAGCAAGGAGCAGGAGTGGCTTGAAGAGCGTAACACTTAAAAGAATCCAAATTGAAAGGCTTTTTTTCACATCTTTTTAACACTCAAAAAGTGGTTGAGTTCCAATTTTTATATTAATTTCCCTGCCCCCCTGCGCGCGCAGATAATCGCGCTCAGTCAAACCGTCATCGCCCGCGCATCCATCTGCGCGCTGACCAAGGTGCGGGCCTTATTCTGGGCCTCAGCCGCCGCCTCGACTGCCGGCCTTTTGCTGGCGATTTGGGCTCTGCTTCCGCACGGCGGGCATACCAACGTCAGCCATGAATCCGCTGTGAAAGCGGCGGTAACCACCCCTGCCCCTGCCGAAAGTGCTGGCGCGACGGGCAAGTAGGCCCTCCAAGGGTCGTTTCGCATTGTAGTAGGGAAGGCTTACCGACAGGGTTAGGAGAACCTTTTCCTCTTTCCCGTGGCCCGTCCTCCGTCCAAAAAAGCCCCCGCCCCCCGCGGTCGCACCGCCAAACCCTCCAAGCGCCTGGCTAAGGGCCGTACGCCTCGCCGCCAAGCCGACGCCGCCTCAACCTCGACCCCCGAAGCCGCCAAGGGCCAACAGGGCCAGCGTATCGGCGTCTTGATCGACGCCGACAACGTTTCGCACCAGCACCTCCCTACCCTGCGCCGCTTCATCGGTGAAACGCCGATTGCGGCCGCTCGGGCTTATGGCGACTTCCAAGGCCGCCTCAGCGGCTGGCGCGCCTTCGCCCAGGACTGGCCAGAACTCGAACTTGTCGACCAGCGTAGCTACACGCCGGGCAAGAACGCCGCCGACATGCGCCTGACGATCGATGCGGTCAAACTAATGGCGGGGGCCAACCCACCCACGACGCTTATCTTCGTCACCAACGACAGCGACTTCACCCCCGTGGTTGAAGACGCCAAGCGCCTCGGCGTCCGCATCGTGGTCATGGGCGAACGTACCCACAAGGCACTCCGCTCGACGGCCCACCACTACCTCAACCTGTCGGAACTCCGCGAACGCATGGACTCCGAAGAACAAGCGAAGTCCGACCCGCGCGCCGCCCTCGCCGTGCTGGCCCAAGCGATTCGCGAGCTGACGCCGAAGACGAAGACGAAGGCTTTGGAGTTACTCGGGCAATTTGAGAAGATGTTGCCCGACCTCCGTTTCGGCGACCTTCGTCCGGCACGCGCCGCGGCCTCCGCTCGCGAACCGCGCCCAGCCCGCGAACCCCGTCCCGCCCGGGAACCGCGCGGCCAACGCGCCCCACGCGCACCGCGCCAAGAAAACCATCCCGGCAACGATCAAGATTACCGCGATACCCCGAACCTTTCCGCGGCGCAACAAGCTCAGGGTAAAGCCGAGGCCGACCAGCGCCGCCAACAACTGCTGGTTCGGAAGGATATTATTGAAGCACTCATCGACGTGGCCACCGGCCTCGCGCCCGAGGGCGAATGGATCAAGGTCGAGGTGATCAAGAAATTCCTGATTCAGGAATACCCAGGCCTGGAACGCGATGCCCCCCGCTACGCCAAGTTCTACCGTATGCTCGAGGATACCGGCTGCTTCGAAGTCCAGCTGCAAGGCTCGACCGTCATGGCGAAGCTTAAGCCGCAGCCGGGTGACGAGGCGCGCCGCGCCTGATCACTTCCCGATTGTTCGGATAAGAAAGGCTAGGGTCGGTTCCGAGAGGTCGGCACTGTCGCTCTTCGTCTCGTTGCGCATCTCATTGCCGTTCGCCGGCCAACGCAACGCCGTGCGCGTCCAACCCGAGCCCTTCGGATGCAGGTCAAAGGTGTGCGGCGCGCCCTCGACGATGATAAGCTCATGGTCGACCTTGGCCTTGGCGAGGGCCTTAGCCATGTCCTTCGACTGCTGGATATCCACCGTCGTATCGGCGGTGCCGTGCAAAATAAGCACGGGCGGATCCTTCGCGTCGGCCTGCTGCTCAGGAAGATAGGCGGCCTGCTCAGCGGCGGCTACGCCAGGGACCTCCCCCTTACCGTGCTTGGAGAAATTCACCACGCCGTACATGTCAATGACCGAGGAAACCTTGGCTGAGACCGACGCCTTCGGATCGCCCCCCGGGCCAGTTTTATCGTCGGAGAGGCCGACCATGAGCGCGAGGTAGCCCCCCGCCGAACCGCCCGCGACAGCGATCTTTTCCGCATTCACGCCTAGTTCTTTCGCATGCGCCCGCACCCAGCGAACGGCGGCGCGGCAGTCCGCGATATTCTGCGGCCACACGCCATCCTGCGTCTTAGCACCGAGCACATAGTTACAGCTGACGACGACATAACCGGCGCGGGCCAGGTCAGCACTGACGCTCGCAGAACGGTTCTCGGCCTTGTCGCCACCGGTGAAGCCGCCGCCATGGATGAAGACGACCGCGGGGCAATCCTGTCGAGCAGGTCCGTTCGGCAAATAGAGGTCGAGCTTCTCCTTTCGGTCAGCCGCCAGGAAGATCAGGTCGCTGAGGCGAAAGACTGGGTTCGGCATCACCGCGGTAAACATCTTCCCCTTCTGGGCGTCTCGCAGCCGCGGGAGATCGGCTAAGCTCGCAGGCTTGCCAGCCTCAGCGAGGTCATAGATGCGCAGCTTGGCTTGATCGGGAGCAGCGAAGATTGTCGCAGCGGCAAACAGGAGTAGGAAACGCATAGGAGCGGGGCGGGAGTTCATCCAATCCCGCCCCCACGGGCAGTCAATCCGTCAGCAGATGCTTAGGACAAAGCGTAGGCGTAACCATCGACGATGGCCCGTAAGGACGCCTCGACGAGATTAGCGCTGACGCCAACCGTACCCCACGAACGGGTGCCGTCGGTGGAACGGATGACCACGCGAGTCTGGGCAGAGGTCCCGTCCTGGCCGGCGAGGACGCGGACCTTATAGTCAGCGAGCTGTACCTTCTTCAACTTTGGGAAAGCCTTCACGAGGGCCTCGCGGAGAGCTTGATCAAGGGCGTGCACCGGGCCTTCGCCTTCCGCAACGGTGAGAGATTCCTTGCCGTTGATACGGACGCGCACCGTGGCTTCGCAACTGGCGTCCTTGAGGCCGCCCTGCACGGAGATATGGTACTTCACGACCTCGAAAGGTACGACGGACGATTTGCCCATGTGACTGCGAAGCAACAAGGCCAGCGAGGCATCGGCGTCTTCGAAACTCCACCCTTTGTGCTCGAGCTTCTTGAGCTCATCGAGCGCGACGCGGGTCGACGGAGCGTCCTTGTCGAGTTCGATACCCAGCTCAGCGGCCTTGAGGAGCAGGTTACTGCGGCCCGACTGGTCGCTCACCAGGACGTCGCGCGCATTACCCACGGCCGAAGGGTCAACGTGCTCGTAGGCGGCGGAAAACTTCCGGATGGCATCGACGTGCGTGCCACCCTTGTGGGCGAACGCAGCCGCGCCCACCCACGGACGACGTGGATCAGGGGCTTGGTTGGTAACGCCATCGATGAAGCGGGAGAGAGCGGTCAGACGCTTGAGCGAAGCGGCGGGAACACAGCTCCAACCGCGCTTGATCTGCGCGACCGGGATGACGGCGGTGAGGTCACAGTTGCCAGTACGTTCGCCGATGCCGTTCATCGTGCCCTGCACATGGACAGCGCCCGCGTCCAACGAGGCCAAGGCATTGGCGAGGGCTAAGCCCGAGTCATCATGGGTGTGGATGCCGATGGCAGCCTTAACGGCGGCACGGGCATGGCGGGTGGCTTCGGCAACCTCATCAGGCAAGCAGCCGCCATTGGTATCGCAGAGGACGATGCGCGAGGCACCCGCCTCAGCGGCGGCACGGAAACAGGCGGCGGCGTAGGCGGGGTCTTCCTTCCAACCGTCGATCGCATGCTCGCAATCGTAGATAACCTCACGGCCATGGGACTTCAGGAAAGCGACCGTATCGGCAATCATCGCCAAGTTTTCCTCCGGCGTGCAGCGCAGGACTTCCCGGACGTGCAGGGCGGAGGTTTTTCCGTAAATAGTGACGACCGGGGTCTCGACCTCGAGCAAGCCTTTGACCTGCGCATCTTCGGAGGCGCGGATACCCTTCTTACGGGTGGAGCCGAACGCCGCGAGCTTAGCGTGCTTGAACTTCAGTTTGCGGGCTTCGTGGAAGAATTCGATGTCGCGCGGATTGGACCCCGGCCAGCCGCCCTCGATATAGGTCACCCCGAAGCGCTCGAGCTCCTGGGCGACGCGCAGCTTGTCAGCGACCGAGAAATGAATCCCCAGACCCTGCGAGCCGTCGCGGAGGGTGGTGTCATAGATTTCGATTTTTCGTGCCATAGTGGTGGGGGTGGGAAGATGTGTAAGGGAGGTCGCCGTTCCGGAAGCCGCGGAACGGGAAGTCGCCGGAGGCGACCCGTTCAGCGGGCTTAGCGCCCGATGATGATAATCGCAGGGATAATGGCACGACCGCCCACGAGGGGAAGGGTCTGAGACTGTGCCGTGGATTCCATGGGAGAAGCCCTACTTCAGGGAAATCCCCCGTTTGAGTCAAAGGCAAAGGGAAACAGGCACAGACTCGGCTCGCCAAAACCTCGATTTTAAGCAGAAAATGCCGTTATGCGAAACCTAGTCGCCCTTCTCGTCCTCCTCGGGAGCACTGCCGGTGCCCTCGCCCAGTGGAATATTTTTGCAGAAAAACTCCCCGCCCCAGGTTCTTGGGCTACCTATCAAATTAAAAAAATCTCACCGGAGCCCGCGGGCGAACCATCGACCATTAAGCTTTCGGTGCGCGACGGCGGCCTGGTCAAAGACAAACCGCACGTCTGGTTGAGCGTCGAACCCGTGGCCTGGCTGGGTTCAAGTAACAAAGCGCCACTAAGGTTTCTGGTGCCCAAGGACCTTAGCCGTGAAGGCGCTAACAAACTCCTCGAGTCGTCGGTGGAGATTCTCTTCTCCGAGCCCGTCAAAGGGCCTTGGCATATGTTGCCGGAGGACGTCGCCTCCATCGCGGAGAAGGCTGGCTACAAAACCACCAATACGCTCGAGGTCGAAAGCACCGTAACCGAACCGCTGACGCTGGGAGCGAAAACCTTCCAGTGCCGACGCCTTAAGATGGAGTCCTACACCATCATCGATCCGCCCTTCGTCAAGAAGCAGACCATCATCCTGCGGGGAACGGTCTGGCGCGACGACGCGACGCCCTTTGGCGTCGTGCAGGTGAAGTGGACCGAAAAGACCATCAAGGGAGATAAGACCCGCGAAGACGAGAAAGTGCTCACGCTGGTCGAGTTCGGTAAAGACGAGACCCCGCCGCCACCCCTGGAGCACGGCGAGCGCTTCTCGATGATGCGCCTGCTCTTCAACCGCTAAAAGGTCCGGCCCGCCTGAGGATATCAAGCGGGCCGGTTTGAAGTGGTGGCCTGAGTCGGAATCGAACCAACGACACGACGCTCTTCAGGCGTCTGCTCTACCAACTGAGCTATCAGGCCAAATTAACTAGAGGTTGAAGGTGACCAAAGACCCCCTCCCCTGTCAATCCGACAAGGAAGGGGTCTAAAACGGGCTTAGAAAGCGAATTTCCAAGCCGAAAGGCGGCGCTCGACCTCTGCAATGACCTCGGCTTCACCGGCCTCACCTTTATCGGAAACGAAGGTGACGGAGAAGCGGACGAACGAACCGCAGTCATCCCAAGGTACGGTCGAGATGAGGTGCTCGGTGATCATCCACTGCGAGAAGGCCTCGCCGGAATCGAAGTTCACCGTGCCCGTCGGGCCCGTGGCCGACTTCGGAGCAGGCATGTAGAGGAAGAAACCAGCGCCCGGCTTGCGCACCTGGAAGCCGAGCTGGGCGAGGACGCCAACGAGCTTGTCCATGCGACGCGAATACTTCGCAGCAATCGCCTTCGGGATAGAGGGATCATCGAGGCCAGCGACGCCCGCCTTCTGGATGCCGAGGAACTGGCCGGAGTCGGAGTTATCCTTCACATCACCGTAGGCACGCACGATGAGGGCGTTGCCTGCGACGAAACCGATGCGCCAGCCAGTCATGTTGTGGCTCTTGGATAGGGAGTGCAGTTCGACGGCGACATCCTTGGCACCGGGGACCTGCAGGATCGACACCTGCTCAGCACCAAAGTGGAGCGAGCCGTAGGCCGCATCCTGAATGACGATGAGATTGTGCTGCTTGGCGAAGGCGACGACTTCCTCGTAGAACTTGCGCGTGGCGCAGGCGCCCGTCGGGTTGTTCGGGTAGTTAAGGACAAGCACCTTGGCCTTAGCGAGGACGTCGGCGGGGATGGACTTCAGGTCCGGCAGAAAGTTGTTCTCGGCTGTCAGCTTCAAGTTATGGACGAGGCCACCGTAGTACTTCGCGTGCGTGCCGAAGACGGGGTATCCCGGGACGGTCATCAGGACGTAGTCACCAGGATTGATGAAGCACGCTGGCATGATAGACAACGCGGCCTTGGAACCGATGGAGTGTAGGACCTCGGTGTCAGGGTCGACGGTCACACCGAAGAGGTTCTGCATGTAGCGGGCCGCCGCCTGCTTAAAGTCAGCGCCACCGTTGTCGGCGTAGCCACGGTTCTCGGGCTTGGCGGCTTCGGTCTGCAGGGCCTTCACGACCTGCGGGAAAGCCATCTCGTCGGGCTCGCCGACGCCGAGGTCGATCAGAGCAATGTCAGGCTTAGCCTTCTTGGCGGCAGCCTTGGCGCGCTTGATCTTCTCAAACTTATAGATGGCGGTGGACTTACCGTAATTAACGCCGCCGATACGTTCGGCGAAGAGCTGCTGGATATAAGGGTCGGACATGGCGTGGTGACCTCGAAAAAGAGGGACAAAACGACCGATGGCAAGCGGTCATCACCGTTGCCTTGCACCGGTCAGGCTCGAAGCCAGCCTAAGCCCATGGAAACCCCTGTCTCGCGCGGTTCGGCCGTCACGCTGGTCGGCCTGCTCGTCCTGACCCTCGGCCTCGGCGGCCTCGGCTCGCTGGCGACGGTCCCACAGATTCCCACCTGGTACGCCCATCTGCAGAAACCCTCCTTCAACCCACCGAACTGGATCTTTGGCCCAGTCTGGACGACCCTCTATGTATTGATGGCCGTCTCGATGTGGCGGGTCTGGCGCTCCACGCATGCGGACGCGCTAAAGACCAAGGTCGCCTTCTTCCTCATGCTCCTGCTTAACGCGGCCTGGTCGCCCGTGTTCTTCGCCCTGCATCGTCCGGACCTCTCGCTCTGGATCATCTATTTCTACGTCGGGGCCCTCGCGCTGCTCATCCGCAACCTCTGGCGCCAAGACCGCCTCGCCGCTGCCCTGCAGTTCCCGCATCTCGCCTGGGTGCTCTTCGCGACCGCGCTGAACTCGGCCATCGCTAGCCTTAATAAATAAAACAGGCCCCAGTCTCCCGGGGCCTGCGTTAACGACTCAACTGACGCTTAGGCGTCCAGTTTGGTCCAGCGGGCGTTGGCCTTCGAGGACTTCACCGCGGCGGCCACAAAGGCCATGCCAGTGACGCCATCGTCGATGCTCGGGAAGTCGTAACCAGCCTTCGGGGCCTTGCGGCCGGCGAGACGATCACGAACGGCTTCCGTGACGGAGCGATAGACATTGGCGAAGGCCTCGATGAAGGCTTCCGGGTGGCCGAACGGCGTACGGGAGTACTTCTTGCAGGCGTCGCCATTGTAGGAGTTTCCGCGCCGGTGCGTCTGACGGGGCTGATCAAGGTATTTAACGATGAGCTCATTCGGATGCTCCTGATGCCACTCCAGTGAAGCTAGGGTGCCGTAGACGCGGATGTTGAGGTTATTCTCGTCGCCGGTGGAGATTTGCGAGGCGTGCAACACGCCCTTTGCGCCACCCTTAAAGCGAACGAGCATATTGGCGTCATCGTCGAGCAGGCGTCCGGGGATGTAGGTGCTGAGGTCGGCGGCGATTTCCTTGATCTCGAGGCCGGTCACATACTGCACGAGGTTTTCGGCGTGCGTACCGATATCGCCGACACAGTTCGAAAGGCCCGAGCAGTTCGGGTCCATGCGCCAGTTGGCGATTTTCTGAATCTTGCCGGACTGCAGGGCGCCGATGGCGTAACCCTGTGGGTATTCGACGAGAACCTTGTTAATCTTACCGAGCTTCCCGGCGGCTACGAAATCACGGGCTTCCTTGACCATCGGGTAGCCAGTGTAGTTGTGGAGCAACGCAAAGATCAGTCCGCTCTTCTTAACGACGACCCGCAGCTTCTTCGCTTCAGCGAGGGAGAATGCGAGTGGCTTCTCGCAGACGACGTGGATGCCCGCCTCGAGGAAGGCCTTGGCCACGGGGTAGTGCATGTCATTGCGCGCGACGATGGAGACGAAATCAATCCGATCGCCGAGCGGGCGCTGGGCCTCGGCCTTCGCCATTTCCTGGTAGGAGGCGTAGACGCGAGCGGGATCGAGGAAGAAATCCTCACCGGAAAGGCGAGACTTCTCGGGATCCGAGGAGAATGCCCCGGCAACGAGTTCAATCTGGCCGTCAAGGGCTGCCGCCATGCGGTGCACGCCGCCAATGAAGGCGCCACGGCCGCCACCGACCATGCCCATACGAAGTTTACGATTCTGAGTAGCCATAGGAATTAGATAGAGACGGGTTTACCAGTCTTGGCCGATGCGTAGATTGCATCGATGACCTGCATCAAGCGCAGGGCCTGCTCCGGGGTATTGAGCGGGGCGGCCTTCCCTTCGATTGCCTCAATGAAGTTGGCGGCACTGGCGATACGGCCCATGTCTTCGCACGCCGGCGTGACGATGGAGCGATTCACGCTATGGCCGTTCTCCTGCACGTAGAGCTCGCAGGTATCGATCGCCGTATTATCGAGGCCGTCGATGCCGAAGAGGCGCTCGACTTTGCCACCGGCCTTGGTGCCTTGGAAGACGACCGAGACCTCCTCGCGCTTGACCATTTCCGCCCAGGAAACCTGGAGCGTGAGGACTTGGCCGGTCTTGAACATCACGAAGCCGTGCGCGGCGTTCTCGACGTCCGTCACGCCGCCCACGCGGTCTGGGATGCCCCACGGGCCTTTGAAGGACTTGTCTTCGATGAAATCATTGAAGGTCTGGCCGAGCACGTGCGCGGGCTCCGGGTAGCCCATGAAATACATGGCGAGGTCGACCATGTGCAAAAGGTCGATGAGCGGCCCGCCGCCGGAGAGTTCCTTGGTCGTGAACCAACCGCCAAAACCTGGGATGCCGGTGCGGCGAATCCACTTGGCTTGCGCGGAGTTGATTTTTCCGACCTGGCCCGCAGCAATATACTTCATCATGGCCTGCGACTCCGGGCGCGCACGGTTATTGAAGTTGAACATCACCTTCTTGCCGGACTTCTGGGAAGCGGCGATAATCTCGAGGACCTCAGGGGCGCTGAGCGCCGGGGGCTTCTCGCAGAAAACGTGCTTGCCCGCGTTAAGACACTGGATGGCGAGCGTAGCGTGGAACTTGTTCGGGACGATGACGCTGACGGCGTCGAGCTCCGGGTGCGCGGTCAGCATGGCTTCGACGGACTCGTAGGAGTGCTTGATGCCCCACTTGGCGGCGGCCTTCTGGGCTGCGCCCGGCGCGGGATCCGCCACAGCGATGATTTCCGCGCCCGCCTGCTTGAAGCCAGCGGCGTGGTATTGAAGCATGCCGCCTGCCCCGATGATGCCTACTTTGATTGCCATAAAGGTGTCGTGCATGGGGAGAAATTACTTCTTGGCCTTCTGCTTAGCCTTGTCGAAAGCGGCGTCGAACGCGACCTTGTTGGTCGGGAAGGCCAGCTTCTTGACGAAGGCGCAGGATTCGGTCGCACCATGGAACCGATCCATACGACCATCTTCCCACTCGACGGAGAGCGGACCGGCATAGCCAACATCATTGAGGGCGACGATGACGTCCTCGAAGCGGATGTCGCCGCGGCCGACCGAGCGGAAGTCCCACGCGCGACGGGCGTCACAGAAATCGGTGTGGCCACCGAACACGCCGACGGTGCCATCACCGTGACCCCACCAGACGTCCTTCATGTGGGCGTGGTGGATCTGCTTACCGAAGGTACGGATGAACTTCACGTAGTCGACGCCCTGGTAACCGAGGTGGCTAGGGTCGTAGTTGAAGCCGAAGCGCTTGTGGTTACCAACGGCCTCGAGGGCGCGCTGGGCCGAAGCGATGTCGAAGGCGATTTCGGTCGGGTGGACTTCGAGCGCAAAGTAGACGTCCTGCTTCTCAAAGGCCGCCAAGATCGGCTGCCAGCGCTTAGCGAAGTCATCGTAGCCCTTCTGCAGGAAAGCCTGGTTGGTCGGCGGGAAGGCGTAGAGCGCGTGCCAGATGGAAGAACCCGTGAAGCCGTTGACGACGACCTTGCCGGAACCCTTCGGCTTCTTGGCCATGTAGGTCTTGCCGGCATTGAAGAATTTACGGGCCGCCTCGGCGGTCAGCGCCATTTCCTTCGCGGCGCGTTGACGGACGCCTTCCGGCTTACCGTCGCCCCACACATGCGCGGGGAGAATGGACTTGTGACGTTCGTCGATGTTATCGCAGGTGGCCTGGCCTACGAGGTGCGAGGAGATCGCCCAGCAACCGAGGTCATGCTCGGCGAGTAACGCCCAGAGGGATTCGATGTAACCCTTTTCCTTCACGGCACGGTTGATATCGAAGTGGTCGCCCCAGCAGGCGAGCTCAACGCCTTCGTAGCCCATGGCTTTGACCTTGGGGAGGAGTTCGGCGATCGGGAGGTCGGCCCACTGGCCGGTGAAGAGAGTAACGGGGCGTTGGGACATGGCAGGAGGGATTGGGGACCTATGAGTCAGCCAATCGCCCCGCTTTGTTCAAGCGGGCAATGCAGGAAACCGCTCGAAACCGCTTACTTGGCCAAGGCCTGGGCGAGCTCGGCCTCCAAGGCATCGTAAGCCCCGCGCAGGCTAACGTCGGGCGAGACCTGACCAGGGGCAGGAGCACAGAAAACTGCCTCTAAATCAGCCATTTTCGCACCACAGGCCGCATGGGCGGCCCGCAAGGCTGCGCCGAGGGCCGCGGAATCGGAGACCGCCAGACGGAGGACCGGGGCGCCGAAAACGTCCGCGAAGATTTTAGCCACCGCAGGATTCTCGGAGGCCCCACCCGTCAAGAGGAGGTGTGTCGTCGGAGTGCCCACCCAGCGGCTATGCAAGCGAAGGCTCAAAGCTTGGCCTTCGACCGCGGCACGAGGTAACGTGGCCTGCGTGGTTGGGGTGCCGAAAGCGATTCGGCCCGCGGCGCGACGCGGTGTGATTTCAGTCTCTTCCATCGGCAGGACGGCAGAAAGCGCGGCGGGAGCGGCGTCGACGGCGGCGGAGAACGCGGCCCAATCAGCCAAACCACATTCGCGACTAATCGCTTCGCGGGCGAGGGAACCGTTGCGGACGCAAATCAGGCTCATGCTACCGCCTTGAGGGTTACCGAAAGCATGGCCGAGGCCAGCGCCGTCGGTGCGGATACCTTCGATCGCAGCGAAGAGCGTGTCGCTCGTGCCGAGGCTGATGACGACCTTACCCGGCTTGGATGCGCCCATGCCGACCAAGCTGGAAGGATTATCACCCGTGCCGATGACGACTTGGCATTGCGGCGAGAAGCCGTAGCGGTGAACGAAGTAAGCCGAGATGAGGCCAGCCACGGTGGCACCCGGACGGACCGGCGGCAGCTTAGCAGCGAGGCCTGGGGCGGTGGCGTTCAATGCCGCCAGCGACCAATCACCCTTACGGATGTCCATCAGATTCATCCCCGCACCATCACCTGTATCGATCGCCGCATCCTTACCGGCTAACACCGAGGCGAAGAACGAGGAGACTAAATGGATGCGACGCGTGCGGGCCCACCCCGCCGGATCAGACTTAAAGAAACGACGGATCTGCGGGCCCGTAAAGCGGGGCGTGGCGACGCTACCAGTCAGGTCGCAGAGGGCTTGGTCGCCGCCGAGCGCCGCCGCGATTTCAACGCACTCGGCGGTCGTCGAAGAATCCATCCAGATCGGCGAGGTTGCGCGAGCAAGCACCGACTTAAATTTAGCAGACAGAGCCGTGGTGCGCTCGCCATCAGCCAAAGCGGCGGCGTAACCATCGGCGAGATAGACGCTCCCGTGCTGCTGGCCTGAGACCGAGACCGCGTCGATCTTTGAAAGATCGGTCAACTGAGACAGACGCTCGAGCGTGAGCTCAAGGCCATCAAGCCAGAGCAAAGGATCCGCATGGACTACCCCACCCTGTCCGCCCGTCAGGAAACCTTCGGGATGCCCTCGGCCGGGAAAGTCGGCACCGAAACCCGCGCGGGCGCGAGCCAAGGTCTGGCCGGCTTGCGTGTCGAGCACGAGCGCCGTGGCGCTCTGCGTGGACAAGTCCAGACCGAGGACAATCGCCATAAGTTCTTAGCGGATATACTCGTTGATGAGATTCTCGAGCATCTCTTGGCGGCCGGAAGCGAGGCGCGGGGCCTGGATGCCTTGGGCGTAAGCGTCGAGCTGAGCGAGGGTGACCTTACCAGACTCAACCTTCTTGCCGATGCCGGAGTCCCAGGAAGCGTAGCGGTTCGAGACGAACTTATCAATCTTGCCGTCTTGGACGATCGCATGGGCAATCTTGAGACCGCGGGCGAAGGCGTCCATGCCACCGATGTGGGCGTGGAAGAGATCGACCGGCTCGTGCGATTCGCGGCGACGCTTCGCGTCGAAGTTGAGCCCGCCCTTAGTGAAGCCACCCATCTTAAGGATGCGCAGCATGATATTCGTCGTGAGGTAGAGGTCGGTCGGGAACTGGTCGGTATCCCAGCCGAGGAGCGTATCGCCGCGGTTGGCGTCGACCGAACCGAGGGCGTTCGAGCCCATCGCGACTTCCATCTCATGCTCCATCGTGTGACCGGCGAGCGTGGCGTGGTTGGTTTCGAGGTTCAGCTTGAAGTGCTTCAGCAGGCCGTATTCACGGAGGAAGTTGAGGCAAGCGGCGGCATCGGAATCGTACTGGTGGGTCGAGGGTTCGCGCGGCTTCGGCTCAATCAGGAACTGGCCTTTGAAGCCGATCTTCTTCGCGTGATCGACCGCGAGGTGCAAGAGCGCGGCGAGGTGGTCGAGTTCCCGCTTCATGTCGGTGTTGATCAGCGTGGCGTAGCCTTCGCGACCGCCCCAGAAGACGTAACCTTCGCCGCCGAGAGCCTTGGTGGCCTCAAGCGCGTGGCGGACTTGGCTAGCGCCGTAGGCGAACACGTCGGCGTTAGGCGAGGTGCCCGCGCCCTGCGCGTAGCGCGGATGGGAGAAGAGACAGGCGGTGCCCCAGAGGAGCTTCTTGCCCGTACCCTTCTGGAAAGCCTTGAGCTCCTTCGTCACGCGATCGAGGTTCGCGTGCGTCTCGGTCAGGGTCTTGCCTTCGGGGGAGATATCGCGGTCGTGGAAGCAGTAGAAGTCGATCTGGCACTTCTGGAGGAACTCGAAGAAGACCGGCACGCGGCGGAGGGCGTTGTCGAGCGAATCGGAGCCATCATCCCAGGGCATGAGAGCGGTGCCAGCGCCGAACGGGTCGGAGAGGCTATTGCGCATCACGTGCCAGTAGGCCGCGGCGAAGCGCATGTGGTCCTTCATCTTCTTCCCGCCGATCTTCTCGTCCGGGTTGTAGTGCTTGAAGGCGAAAGGGTTCTTGGACTTCGAACCTTCGAACTCGATGACTGGGACAGTAGGGAAGTGCGACATAGCGTTAATGAGCGATTTCCAACTTTGGGATTCGGGGGACGACTGCCAAGAGGGTATTTTCAATAAAAGAATAAAAGTCTCCCTTTAGGGTTAATACGACCTAAGGCGGCTCGCGGAGGGGCCTAAATAACTGCGCCTTGCACCCCCTGCCCTGCGCCCTAGCCTGCCCGAGATGCAGGTCGTCCAAACAATCACCGAACTCCGCGCCGCCGTGGCCCAAGCCCGCGCGGCCGGTAAGTCCCTCGGCTTGGTCCCCACGATGGGCTGCCTGCATGCCGGCCACCTTGCCTTGGTCACCCGGGCCCGCCAAGAGGCGGCCTACACCGTGGTCTCTATTTTCGTAAACCCGACCCAGTTCGGGCCGAACGAAGACTTCGCGCGCTACCCGCGGACCTTCGAAGCGGACCGGGCTGCCTGCAAAAGTGCCGGGGCCGACCTGATCTTCGCACCGAGCCCCGCCGACTTCTATCCCACGGGCGCCTCGACTTGGGTGGACGTCGAAGGCATCTCCACCGGCCTCTGCGGCGAATTCCGCCCTGGGCACTTCCGGGGCGTCGCCACCGTCGTGGCCATGCTCTTTAACGCCGTCCAAGCCGACGTTGCCATCTTTGGGCAAAAGGACCTCCAACAACTCGCCGTCATCCGCCGGATGGTCCGCGACCTGCACTTCCCCGTGCGCATCATCGCCCATGAGACCGTGCGCGAAAGCAACGGCGTGGCCATGAGTTCGCGCAATCGCTACCTCTCACCAGAGGACTTCCAGCGAGCGACCGCTATCCCCGCCGCCCTCGCTGAAGCCCGCCGCCTCGTCGCCGGGGGCACGACGGATGCGGCCCTGGTCCGCGCCGCCGCGCAAGCCTGCCTCGCCCGGGAACCAGCCATCCGTCTCCAATACATTG
>CAIXHF010000070.1 GCA_903919185.1 uncultured Opitutia bacterium
CTATGAAAACAAGGACGCGGCAAAGCCACGTCCCTACCTAAAAATGCCCGCCGCAAAGCGGCGTCACAACCCCTAGCCAACCATACTCTAGCCAACCAGTCCCCTTTGCTCTCCGTACTCCGTACTCGGCCCTTAGCACGCGTCATACTCATCCACCCACCCGACGATAAACCCAGAGGTATACGGATCGCGGGCGAAGTGCAGGCGCAAGACGGTCTGGCCGTCTTCGGAAGGGAGATGCATCTGATGACGCAAAGGTAGGGTCTGACCGCGGTAGCGGATCGCCATGACGGGCGGATAGGTCTGCAGGAGCTGGTTCACGCGGTCCATCTTCTCGACGGCGTCGATGCCGCCATGGAGCAGCAGCGTGGGAATCTCGGCGAGGAGCTTAAGCTCCGACTTGATCTCCTTCTCATCGTCCCACAGGCAGTCCAACCCGCTCTCAATAGCGGTAGGCAGGACCTGCAACCGGTCCGTCGGCAGCTTATCCGCGAGATCCAAGAGCATATGGCCCACGGAACGGTCCTCGAAAGGCATGAGGCTACCCTTCCCCATGCACGGGGCGGGTTCGATGTCCAAGCCCAGGGCCACGATTATCCGGTCGATGATGGCGAAGTCACCCTGGCGGAAGCGGAAGGACAGCCGGATGCCGATGGGGTCGGCGAACTTACAGTGGCTCATCAGGATGTCGCCATGCTGGTCCATGCCCATGATCCGGAAGAAGGAAGGGTCGACCCCAACGATGAAGCTGTCGCTGTAAGCAGCTCCCCGCAAGATGGCGGATTCAACGATGGCGCGGAAGGTGGTCGCCCGCATCGTCGTGCTGAAACAGACGGTGCGGATGGCGAGGGGGGAGGACTTCTTGGGACTCATGTGGCGGTGCGGTGTGTTGGTTTGGAAAAATCGATGGATGGCTAGCCGGCGCCGCTTCCAGGAAGGAAGCGGCCGCACGGGGACTCGCGCCCGGGTGGGCGTTTGGTTCGAGATTCTGAGGGCTTTAGGCGGCTTTTCGGTCTTGTGACTTACTCGGCTGGGCCTGTGGGCTTGGTTTGCTCAGGACAAAAAACACTGTGCAGATTCTTTTAACATTGTCGAGTAAAAACGTACGCGGCCCAGCCGCGCGGAGTACAGAGTACGGAGTGCGGAGTACGGAGTGCGGAGTGCTGAATCGATGAGATACATGAGGTAGCGGATAGCGCTTAGTGTTTGGCGGTTAGATAATTCAGCGACGACTCCGGCCGCTTGCAATTATCCCGCTCCCCGGCCCCCCCTTTTCACATTGCATCGAGGTAGGGTCGGGACGGCGTCACGACCTAGTTGTATCTGGTAGGGTTGGCACTGCGTGCCAACCTAGCTGCCTCTCGCGAGCAACGCTCGCGGGTAGGGGCAAGGCTTCGCCTTGACCTCCTATCCGAACAAGGACGCGGCGAAGCCACGCCCCTACCTTTTTATTCCCCGATTCCACCGTAATCTGTACTCCGTACTCTGGACTCTCATTCACTTTTCCACTTTTGCACGGTCTTCACTTCCCCTCGCGAGCTCCGCTCGACTCCTACCTCGACTCAGCCATCTACCCTTTCCTCGACTCGTACCTCGATTCAGCCAATCGCCTTCCGCAACTCCGCCATCGCCGCGCTACCGGCATCGATCGCCATCGCACTGGCTTCGGTCACGGCACTGCGATGCGCGTAATCCGCGAAGACCTGCTTCTTAATCTCGACCAATAGCACCAAGGCTTCATCGACGGTGCCCTTCGCAATCAGGCGATGCGCATTCACCTTACGGGTCTGGCCCATCCGGCGAACGCGCGCAATGGCCTGGCGTTCGGTCGAGGGCTTGAACTGCGGTTCCATCAAGATCACGACCTGCGCACACTGCAGGTTGATGCCGATGCCGCCGGCTTCGATCTGCAGGGCAATGACGCCAAAGCCTTCCTGCGCGGCAAAGCGATCCAAGACGAGTTGGCGTTCTTCCGCACTGATCGAACCATTAATCTGCGGACATCCGCCGACGCTCGTGCTGACGTCGTTGAGGACCTGACGGAAAAAAGAGAACACGGCGACTTTCCGTCCGTCTTCCTCGTAGCCGTCCAAGAGTTCCTTGAGTCGGTCGAACTTCGCCGATTGCATATTCCCTACCCCAATCGTCGCCGCTAAGCGACGATGCATAAGATTATCCGGGCTGGCCCGATAGGCCTCGAGGTCCGCTGGCTCAAGCGGGATGACTTC
>CAIXHF010000071.1 GCA_903919185.1 uncultured Opitutia bacterium
ACGCCGAGTCCCGCCGAAGCGGCGTGACGTTCACGGGCTTCTTGTGGCTGCAGGTCGCCCTGCTGTCGGGTGAGGCCAGCGTCGGTGAAGACGTAGAACTGCGCGCGCACGGGATCGGCAAAACCGAACGAGACTGGGAGCGTGTAGCGGAGTTCGAGGGAACCAAAGACGGCCTGCTCGCCGCTCATCGAGCCTGAATCAAAGAATCGACCAAACTGCCGACCTCCGTAGGAAACTTCGGTGGGGCTAAGCAGCGGGCTGCCTAAGGAATACTGTCCCTGCGCCGCGAAGGAATACGAGAAGGCCCCGGAGCCGAGATTGGCTAGCGGAGCCGTGCGCGTGAAGTCGAGCGTCGCGACCGTGAAAGTCGGCGAGCCATTAGCACGCGAGTTGCCCTCGGCCCCGAGCCAGGAGAGACCCTGCTCAACGCCGAAGCGCACGAGGTTGGCGGACTGATCCGGCCGCGCGAAGTCATAGGTCAACGCCAGGCCCAACGTGCGGATACGATCGCGCGTAGGCGTACCGACCGTCATCGAACTTTCCGAATCCTGTGCGCCCAGCGTAGCCTCGGCGAGCAACGTCGAGACGCGCGAGCGGATGAGCGGCTTCGAGAACGTGAGGCGCGTGCTGCGCGAGACGCCTTGGTATTCGAGGGGGACGAGCAGTGGGTCGGTCGGGCGACTATTGGACTGCGAGAACGTGAGACCCAAACGCTCACCGTCGTCCCCGACCAACGTGGACAGGCCGGCGGAGATACTTCGGTAAGCGTTGCCGCTTGGGCTGTGGTAGTAGCCCAACGTGAGCTCGTCGGAACCGTTCAGACGGCCATAGGTCGCATACGATGCGCCGACCACCTGACGGTCGAGGGCCTTTGGCAGGAAATTATTCCAGCTTAGGTCAAAGGTGTCCGGGTCGCGCGTGAAATCCACCTGCAGGTCAGAGCCACCGACGACGGTGGTCGAGGCCGACAGGACAGAGCCGGCGGACCAACCGGGCAGGTCGTCCATGAGCAGGATATTGCGCTCGAGTACATCGGCGCGGAGGGGCTGCGACGCCTGCAAGCGCCGGAACTGCGCGTCCACGGCGGCGCGAGCCCGTAGGCGCGGGGCGAGTTGGCTGACCTGCACACCGCTCACGAAGCCCTCGACCACGACAATCTTGACCACACCATCCTTGATGTCCTGTTCCGGCACGACCCCGAAGCAGAGCGCATAACTGGCATCGGCGTAAGCCTTGGTAATCGCGTTGGCTAAACCGAAGACCTCCTCGATCGTGACGACATCGCCAGACTGATGTGACCAGAGTGCGGCCAACTGCACCGAAGAGAGCACGCGATTACCAGAGAACTGCAGCTCCTTGAACTGAAAAGATAGCGTCGCCGCGTCCTTCGGGGCTAGCTGCCGATTATTGAGTGAGACCTCCTTGCGCGGCACCGATTTCGGCTGCGGAGCGGGCTTCAAATTCTGGTCGATGCGGGCGGGATCGAGCGACGGTGCGACCTGAGCGAAAAGCGGTAGACCAGAGAAGAAAAA
>CAIXHF010000072.1 GCA_903919185.1 uncultured Opitutia bacterium
ACGACCGCATCTGCGCCTTGCATGAGGTCGGCGGCCGAGGTCGCCAAGCGAACGCCCGTCTCTTGGGAAAGTTTCTGGGCGCTGACGCCGGCACCACCAAGGACGGCAATGTCGGCGGGGTGGCACGCCCCCGAACGGAGTAAGCCACGCACCATGGCGCCTGCCATGCGACCACCTCCGATGAAAGCGAGTTTAGGCATGATCAGAGGGCGCGCACGGCGGCGTCGAGGACTTCGCAGGCCTTATCGATGTCCGCCCCTTCATGGGCGGTGGACAGGAAGGCCGTCTCGTAAGGCGACGGTGCGAGGTAGACGCCGTGGTCGAGCGCATAGCGGAAGACCTTGCGGTAGAGATCGCCGTTCGAGGCGATTGCCTGGTCGTAGTTGCGCACCTTCTCGGCATTAAAGAACAACGAGAACATCGAGCCGACCTGCGGCACCTGTAAAGGAATGCCCTTGGCCTGCGCGGCGGCGAGTAGCGTGTCACGGACGCGCTGACCGAGGACTTCGAGTCGAGGATACGGGTTCTCGCGCTGGAGCTTGCGCACGGCGGCGAGGCCAGCGGCCATGGCGAGCGGATTGCCCGACAACGTACCAGCCTGATAAACTGGGCCTAACGGCGCGAGTTTGTCCATGATTTCGGCCTTACCGCCGAACGCACCGACAGGCAGACCGCCACCGATAATCTTACCCATGCAGACGAGGTCAGGTACGACGGTGTGCAGGCCTTGCGTACCCGCGAGGGACAAGCGGAAACCCGTCATCACTTCGTCAAAGATAAGGACCGTGCCGTGCTGGGTGCAGAGCTCCCGGAGTCCGGCGAGGAAACCGGCGTCAGGTAGGATCAGGCCCACGTTGGCCGGGAACGGCTCGACAATGAGTCCAGCGACCTGACCCGCGTTGGCCTCGAAGAGCGCGGCGAGTGCCGGGAGATTATTATATTCGGCGACGAGCGTATCCGCGGCGGTGCCAGGCGTAACGCCAGCGGAATCTGGATTGCCCTGCGTGAGCGCGCCCGAGCCAGCCTTGACGAGGAGCGAGTCGACGTGGCCATGGTAGCAGCCAGAGAACTTGATAATCTTCGAACGCCCCGTGAAACCACGCGCGAGCCGGATGGCGGACATCGTGGCCTCGGTACCGCTATTGGTCATACGGACCTTCTTCACCGCCGGGAAACAGGCGAGCAGGAGCTCGGCCATCTCGACCTCAAGAGGATTAGGTGTGCCGAAGCTGGTGCCACGGTCGAGGGCCTCGCGGATGGCGTTGCGGATCTCCGGGTCGTTATGGCCGTGGATAGCTGGACCCCAGGTCAGGACGAAGTCGATGAGCTCCTGGCCATCGGCGGTGGTCAAGCGAGCGCCATTGGCCGACTTCGTGAAGAACGGCGTCCCACCGACCGAACGGAAGGCACGGACCGGGGAATTGACGCCACCCGGGATCATCGCGAGGGCACGCTGGAAGAGTTGCTCCGAAGAATTCACACCCACACACCTAGGCAGTCCGTCCCTTTGTTCAAGTATCGTTCACGGGCCACCCAGCGGTCCTCCCTTACATATAGATAATGGGCGGAGGTGCAGGCTGAGGTGCGGCATTGCCGCGCTGAGCCGAGTTATTGCCATTGGTGAGCTGAAGCTGCTGCGGCTGAGCTACGGGCTGGGCGTTCAAGCGGGAAATCTCCATCATCACCATGCCTACGGTCTGCTGGCGGATGGCGTTGACCTCATTGACGATGGCTTGCTTCTCGGTATCGCCGGCCTGACCCCAGGTACCTTCGAGCAGCCGACGGCGCGCCACGAGGGCTTGGTAATCGGGATTCTTGCCGAGATTATCGTAGGCCTGATTGGCTTTGGGCTCGGACTTCATTAACGTGTCCCGAATCACGCGGCCCTCTTCACGCAATTCCGTGAAACGGGTCTCGAGGACGGTGCGAACCTCGGGTTGCTTGGCGACGACCGGGGCCGCCACGGGGGCTGGACGTGGACGCACGGCCGGCTGAGCAGCCACCGTACGCGGCGCGGTCGGCACGCGGGTGGAGGGTTGAGCGACGGGTAAGGGGGCAAAGATCTTCGAGGCCAGATACGCAGCGCCACACATGATCAGCAGGCCAAAGATGACGGTGGAACGGTTCATAGGGTACACTCTTTTAACAATGATAAGAGCGAAAAGTTCCAGCCCAGAAGCCAAGCAGGCACAAAAAGGCCGGGCGTCTCGCGACCCCGGCCTTGGTCTCGTCTGGCTGAGCAGGCTTACTTCTTGTCGTCGACGACTTCGAAGTCGCCGTCGACTACCTTGCCATCCGCCTTCTTCTTGGCGCCTTCGGGGGCACCACCGTCCGGCGCACCCTGATCGGGCTGCGGGGTGGCGGCGGCGTTCATCGCCTGGGCGGCTTCACCGAGGGGTGCAAGGATAGCCTCGTAGGCCTTGGTGAATTCTTCGGCGGTGGCGTCAGGCTTCTTGAGCAGCTCCTGGGCGGCCTTGACGGCCTCCTCGGTGCGGGTCTTCGCGTCG
>CAIXHF010000073.1 GCA_903919185.1 uncultured Opitutia bacterium
GAGTTCCAGATGCTGGACGACGCGGTGCACGCTGACGCCAAGCTCGGCCGCGACGGCAACCGCACGGTGTCTTCGCTCTACGACCTCATCACGGCGAAGAACAAACGCCCGAACGCCATCGGCGAGTGGAACAATGCCTACGTAATTACCAAGGGCACCAAGGTCGAACACTGGCTCAACGGCCGTCTGGTGGTCTCCTATGACCGCAGTACCGACGTGTTCCGTGAACTGGTGAAGAAGTCGAAGTATGCTGACCCGAAATACGGCGCCAACTTCGGCGAATGGGAATCCGGCCACATCCTGCTCCAGGAGCACGGCGATGAGGTCTGGTTCAAGAACGTGAAGCTCCGCGACCTGTCCAAGTAAACCCCGGACGAGTCGACCATCGAAGCGGGCCCAAGGGCCCGCTTTTTTGTGCCCTTGCCTGTGTCGTAAGAGCGACTATCCCTGACTCACCCCGCCATGCGTTTCCTGAAGCACCTCTACGTCCAGGTCCTAATCGGTATCGCCGTGGGCGTGGCCCTCGGGTTGGGCTGGCCGAGCTTCGGTGCCAGTCTCAAGCCCGTGGCCGATGGCTTCGTGAGTTTGGTCAAGATGCTCATCGCCCCAATCATCTTCTGCACCGTGGTGGTTGGACTGGCCGGCATGGGCGACCTCAAGAAAGCCGGCCGGATTGGCTGGAAGGCATTCGTCTACTTTGAAGTCATCACGACCCTCGCGCTCGTCATCGGGCTGGTGGTAGCGAACGTCTGGCAACCGGGTGCAGGCTTCCATGCCACGCCTACCAGCCTGAACGCTCAAGACATCGGCACCTACACCGCTGCGGCGAAAGAGCAGAGTGTGATCGCCACCCTCCTGCACCTCATCCCCAAGACGTTCGTCGGAGCGTTCGCGGAAGGCGACATCCTCCAAGTCCTGCTACTGGCCGTACTCTTCGGCTTAGCCCTCAACCGCCTCGGCCCGACGGGCGAGCCCGTGCTCAAGCTACTACAGGAGGTCACCCGTGTCTTCTTCGGCATGGTCCATCTAGTCACGAAGCTGGCACCGCTCGCCGCCGCCGCGGCCATCGCCTTCACCCTCGGCAAATATGGCTCCGGCCCACTCGTACAGCTGGGTCAGCTATTACTGTGCGTCTACCTCACCTGCGCGGTCTTCATCTTCGGCGTGCTCTGGTTTATTGCACGCCTCGCTGGCTTCAGCTTACTTAAAATCCTCCGGCTCATCCGCGATGAACTGCTGATTGTACTCGGGACGTCGTCTTCCGAAACCGCCTTGCCCGGCCTGATGGAGAAGATGGAGCGCGTCGGTTGCGACCGCACTTCCGTCGGAATCCTCGTCCCGGCGGGCTATTCGTTAAACCTCGATGGCACCTGCATCTACCTGACGATGGCCGCGCTGTTCATTGGCCAAGCGATGGATATCCCGCTCACGCTGACGCAGCAGCTCACGCTCATCGCGGTCTTACTCCTGACCTCTAAAGGCGCGGCGGGCGTAACGGGCAGCGGCTTCATCACGCTCGCGGCGACGCTGGCGGTGACCGGCACGATTCCCGTCGTCGGCATCGCCCTGATCCTCGGGGTCGATCGTTTCATGTCCGAAGCGCGCGCGGTGACTAACTTCATCGGCAATGCGGTCGCTACCCTTGTCATCGCCCGCTGGAATGGGGATTACGACAGTACGAAGGGCGACGCAGTGCTGCGCTGACGCCTTGGGCTTGCAGGGGCCGGAACGCGACCCACGCTGACCTGCATGCGTCTGCTTGCCCTCTTATTGCTCATCCCCGGCCTTAGCGCCGCCGATGCACCGACCGCACCCGCCCAACAGGAGCTGAAGGTGATGACCTTTAACCTGCGCTATGCGAGCACGTCGATGCCGCATGCTTGGTCCGTGCGCCGGCCAGTGACTAAGGCCTGCCTAGAGCAGACCGCGCCTGACTTGATTGGCACCCAAGAAGGCCTGGCCGCCCAACTAGCCGACATGCGCGCCGACCTCCCCGCCTATGCGATGCTCGGCCAAGGACGCGAGGGCGGCGACAAGGGTGAATACATGGCCATCTTCTATCGCCGCGACCGCTTTGAGTTGCTCGAGATCCATGACTTCTGGCTATCGGAAACCCCCGAAGTGGTTGCCTCTAAGTCTTGGAATAGCTCTCTACCTCGCATGGTCACGTGGGCGCGCTTCCGCGACAAGGCCACGGGCAAGGCCTTCGTCTTTGTGAACACGCACTTTGACCACATGTCCGAAGATGCCCGTGCCCAATCGGCCAAACTCATCCGAGCACGCCTCAGCGTACTCAAGCCTGAGGGCCCCGTGCTGCTGGTCGGTGATTTCAACAGTGCCGCTATGGCCAGCGCTGCTTATACGACGCTGACCGAAGGCGGCTTCCTGACCGACCTCTTCCGGACGGCCCCTGAACGGAGCGGCGAAGACCTGAATACCTTCCATGGGTATCGGAAACCCGGACACGACGGCGTCCATATTGATTGGCTGCTCGGACGTGGGGGCTGGCAGTCCAAGTCAGCCGAAGTCATCACTTTCGAGGTTAAGGGACAGCACCCAAGCGATCATTTCCCGGTCATGGTGAAAGTCGGCCCCGAGTAGGCCGCTGGCCTGCAGTCAGCCTTGCGATGGCTATAGAATCGCCCAACCTCACGCCATGCGACCCCTGCTGGCATGGCTGCTGACCGCGTGTGCCGCTCTGGCGGCCACGGAAGCAAAGCGTCCGAACATCCTTTTCTTCATCATGGACGACTGGGGTAACGGTCACGCCGGGGCCTATGGTTGCCCTTGGGTTAAGACCCCGAACTTCGATCGCGTGGCCCGCGAAGGCCTGCTTTACACCAACGCCTATACGCCAACAGCCAAATGCGCCCCGTCGCGCTCGACGATCATGACTGGGCGCTACCCTTGGCAGCTGGGCGCCGCGGCCAACCATCAGTGCATCTTCCCACCGGAATACGGCATCTTCCCCGATGCCCTCACGAGCGGCGGGTATTTCTACGCCTCGACCGGTAAGGTCTGGGGACCTGGGAGCATGCTCGACACCCAAGGCAAACGCCGCCCTTACGCTGGCAAGGTCTACGACAAAGCGAAGGCTAAGCCCGCCGCCACGGGCATGACGAATAACGACTACGCCAGCAACTTCACCGCCTTCCTCCAGGATACCCGTGCAGACCAGCCTTGGTTCTTCTGGGCTGGGCCCATTGAGCCGCACCGCGAATACGAAGCGGGCAGCGGGGCTCGCATCGGCGGCAAGAAAACGTCGGACATCGATCGCGTGCCAGGCTATTGGCCCGACAATGAGACGGTGCGCAACGACCTCCTCGATTACGCCCTAGAAGTCGAACACGCCGACCGACACCTCGGCCGGATGTTAGCCGAACTCGAACGCCGTGGGGAACTCGACAACACCTTAGTCATCGTCACGAGCGACAACGGGATGCCCTTCCCGCGCGTTAAAGGCCACACCTATGAAAACGCGAACCACCTTCCGCTAGCGATCCGCTGGCCGCGCGGCATTCGTGAGCCTGGCCGCAAGGTGGAGGCCTTCGTGAGCTTCATCGACCTCGCACCGACCTTCCTGCAGGCCGCTGACCTCGAGTGGGCTAAGACCGCGCTGGCGCCCACGGCTGGCCGGAGCCTCTTCGACACGTTTGCCAACAACACTGACCTCGCGGCCACCCGCGACCACGTCTTGGTCGGCCGCGAACGGAACGATTTCGGTCGCCCAAACGACGAAGGCTATCCCGTCCGCGGGATCATCAAGGATGGCCTCCTGTTCCTAGAGAATTCGGAGCCATCCCGTTGGCCGTGCGCCAACCCCGAGACCGGCTACCTCGACACGGACGCCAGCCCGACGAAGTCTTATATCCTCCAAGCCCGCCGCGACAAAGGGAGCGACCCATTCTGGAATCTTTGCTTCGCCAAGCGACCCTCCCAAGAGCTCTACGACCTCAAGGCTGACCCCGACTGTCTGCGCAACTTGCAGGGGACGGCTAACGCCGGTTCCGCTGAAAAGCTCCGCACGCAAATGTGGGCGGAACTGAAGGCTCTCGGCGACCTCCGAGCGGTGGGGCGCGGAGCCGAATACGAAGCCCATCCCTCGGCCGACGTTCAACGCCGCGGCTTCTACGAACGGTACCTCCGCGGTGAGATGGTCAACGCCAACTGGGTCACGCCCACCGACTTCGA
>CAIXHF010000074.1 GCA_903919185.1 uncultured Opitutia bacterium
ACTCCCTCTCCCGATGCTTCGCCTCGCCTGCCTCTTTCCCCTGCTGACCTTCGCCGCTATTCCCGTCGCGGAATTCCGGGGCTCGGACACGCAGGCGTCTTTCGCCTTCAGTCAACCCGTGGCCGAGGGGATCTATGAGGTGATCATCGAGTTTGGCGCTTCGGATATTGCTTCGGTGACGACGGTTAAGGCCGAAACGCGCCGGCTGTTGGCGCTCAACGTCGCGGTGCCCAAGGGCCAGACGGTGACGCGCCGTTTTCTCGTTGATGTGCGGCGGCCAGAATACACCGGCGGTCGCGTCACGCTTAAGGCCCGCGAGACGAGTAATTCAACCTGGGATCAGCAGCTATCGCTGGAATTTCTTGGCCCGACGGCTCGCGCCAAGGTTGTTTCGGTGGTACCTGCTCCTAACTCAACGGTTCGTATCTTCCTCGCCGGCGATTCGACGATGACCGACCAAGCGAACGAGCCTTACGTGGGTTGGGGCCAAGCGTTCCCGCTCTTCATCGGTGAACGAGCGGTGGTCGCTAATCATGCGGAGTCCGGTCGCGCCCTGCGTTCATTCCAAGGCGAGCACCGACTCGACAAGATCCTCGCCCAACTCCGTAAGGATGACTTCGTGCTCATTCAGTTCGGCCATAACGATCAGAAGGAGAAGGGCGAAGGGGTCGGGGCATTCACGACCTATGCCAAGCGCCTGCGTGATTTCCTCGACGCCATCCAGGCCAAGGGTGGCAAGCCGGTCCTAGTCACCGCCGTCGCCCGTCGTCGATTTGATGATAAGGGCCAAGTGACCGAATCGCTGGGCGACTTCCCCGAAGCGGTCCGCCGCGTGGCTAAGGAGCGTTCGGTTCCCTTGATTGACCTCAACGCCTCCTCCAAGCAGGTCTACCAAGCCCTCGGGGTCGAGAAGAGCAAACTAGCCCTCCTGCATTACCCGGCCAAGACGTTCCCGGGGCAGACCGACCCGCTTCGTGACGACACGCATTTCAGCGCCTACGGTGCCTATGAGATGGCCCGCTGCGTCATCGAAGGCATCCGCCAAGGGGTCCCCGAGCTGGCGGCCTTCCTGGCCCCGTCCGTGCAGCCGTTCGACCCGTCCCACCCCGACGACCCAGCCCAGGTCGCCATTCTGGCTAGCCCGTTCAGCAAGGGCGATCAGCCCGAGGGGAAATGATTCGTTCCAGCACGGCCTCGGCTTGAAACCTGGGCTGGGCTGAGCGAGCCTTCCAACCCGTGCCCGATCTTTTCGGTGAAATTGAACCCGGCGTCGCCGAGGTGGTCCCGTTTGATGGCGGGGCCCGGGCCTACTCGTATTCGGTGCCAGCTGCCCTGAAGGATACTTTACAGGTCGGTCAACTGGTCCGCGTCCCGCTCGGAGGTCGCACGAGCCTCGGGGTGGTCTGGAAATACCCCGCCGAAGCGCCGCCCGCCGCCAAGCTGCGCAGTATCATTTTACTCGAGCACGAGCAGCCTGTACTCACCCCCGATGTCTGTAAACTCGCTGAGTGGATGGCTGGCTATTACGGTTGCGGCCTTAACTCGGTTCTCGAGACGGTTCTGCCCGCCGCGGTGCGCAAAGGGGTCCGCCCCGTGCTGCGTCGTCTGCTCACGTTAATCGCCCCGCCCGATGCCGAGGCCCTCGCTAAACTCCGCCGCAAGGCCCCGCGTCAAGCCCAGGTGCTCGATTACCTCGCCGCGCAAACAGAACCCGCGGACCGCGCCAAGCTCGTCACGGGGCTCGGGATTTCCCAGCAGGCGGTGGATGGTCTACTCCGCGCCGGCGTGATCAAGGAAGACGCCAGCGTGCTCTGGCGCGTGGCCTACAATGATCCTTTCGCCGAAGCGGAATCGGTCCCCGCCGCCGGCCACACGCTCAATGTGGATCAGCTCGCCGCGGTGGCTTCAGTTTCGGAGAGTTTGGATAGCAAAGCGTTCAAGGCCCACTTGCTCCATGGCGTCACGGGCTCAGGGAAGACAGAGGTCTACGTCGCCTTGATTCGTAAGGTCGTCGCCGAAGGCGGCTCCGCCATCTTCCTGGTCCCCGAAGTCGCCCTGACTCCTCAGACGGTCGGGCGACTCCGTTCCCGGCTCACCGATCTCGGCGCCAAAGTCGTGGTCTGGCATAGCCACCTCTCGGCCGGCGAGCGATTTGACGCATGGATGGCGATGTCCCTCGGCCAAGCCCGCGTGGTTGTCGGTGCGCGCTCCGCCGTTTTCGCGCCGCTTCCCAACCTCCGGCTCATCGTGGTCGACGAGGAGCACGAGCCTTCCTTTAAGCAGGGCGAGACGCCGATGTACCACGGCCGCGATGTCGCGGTCATGCGCGCTTCCGTCCTCGGCGCCGCTTGCGTCCTGGGCTCGGCGACGCCGTCGCTGGAGACGTGGAAGAACGCCACGGCCGGGCGTTACGTGCTCAACTCGATGCCGAAGCGCGTCGATGACCGCCCGATGCCAGCCTTCCGTATCGTCGACATGCGCCGCGAGGTGCTGCACTCGAAGGGGCAGAATGTGCTCTCACGTGAACTGGTTGATGGCATCCATGAACGTCTCCGCAAGGGCGAGCAGACCATCTTATTCCTCAACCGTCGCGGGCACTCGCGTTCGCTGGTCTGCCCAGATTGTGGTGAGGCGGTGCAATGCCCACGCTGTTCGGTGTCGCTAACGCTCCACTCGACCGACCACACCGCCCGTTGCCACTTGTGCGATCACCGTGAGCCCGCCCCCGCGGTCTGCCCGAAGTGTCGTTCGCCGAAGGTTCGCTGGAAGGGCTACGGCACCCAGAAGGTCGAAGAGGTCATTCACCGGATGTTCCCCCGCGCCCGCGTGGCCCGTATCGACGCCGATACCATGGGGAAGAAGGACCTCTTTCGTAAAGTGCTCTCAGATTTCCGCGCGGGCCGTTACGACATGCTGCTGGGCACGCAGATGATCGCTAAGGGGCTCGATTTTCCACGCGTGACGTTAGTGGGCATCATCGACGCTGACTTATCGCTCCAGTTGCCTGACTTCCGGGCCGCGGAGCGTACGTTTCAACTGCTCACGCAGGTCGCGGGCCGCGCCGGCCGTGGTCAACTCGAGGGGGCCGTGGTGGTGCAGACTTTTCAGCCAGCGTCGGATCCGGTGCAGTTTGCCAAGCGTCTCGACTTTCAAGGCTTCGCCGCGGCGGAGCTCGTGAAGCGCTCGGAGTTTGGTTACCCACCCGAGCGTCACCTCATTCGCCACGTCTTTCGCGGGCGTAATGTTGAGAAGGTAAACTTCGTCGCCGACGCCTGGGTCAAGGAACTGGAACGCCTCCATCCTGGTATTGCCGAAATTCGCGGCCCCGCCCCGTGTCCTTTTGAGCGCGTCCAGGATCAGCACCGCGTGCACATCTGGTATTTCGTGCACGGCGTGAAATCCTTCCTCGCCGCCGCCTTGCCCCTGCGCGCGAAAATCCTCGGCGACGACGACGTCATCGATGTCCTCGACGTCGACGCCCAAGATTGCGGCTAATTAGGTATGGCCTGCACTGTCTCGAGGTAGGGTTGGCACTGCGTGCCAACCTAGCTGCTTGTGCCTCCGCTCCGCGTCGTCCCTTGCCTCGGGTAGGGGCAGCAACGCGTTCTGCCCTATTTCGCGAACCCCGTTCGCGGGTAGGGGCGCGATTTATCTCGCCCTCCTAATCATAACAAGGGCGCGGCAAAGCCACGCCCCTACCTTAAGATGCAGCTAGGACAGCACGCAGTGCTGTCCCTACCTGAGACAATGTCTCGCCGCTTCGCGGCGACACAACCCCTAGCCAACCATACTCCAGCCAACCAGTCCCCTTTGTAGTCTTTTCTGTACTCTGTACTCGATCCAGCACTCTGTCCTCTGGCCCTCACCTTCGCACCTTTCCAC
>CAIXHF010000075.1 GCA_903919185.1 uncultured Opitutia bacterium
AGGCGGAGCAAGCCTACGGCGCCGACGCCACCCGCGAAGCCCTGCGCGGCAAGACCGTGCAGTACGCCCTCACCGTCTCCGAAGTCCGCTGCAAGGAAATCCCTGCCGTGGATGAAGCCTTCTGCAAGTCCGTGGGTGTCAAGGATGAAGCCGACCTCCGTGACCAGCTCCGCAAGGGCATCACTGGCACCAAGGAACAGGCCGCTGAAACCGCCCGCCGCGAAAAGGCCCTCGATGCCCTCATCACCGGCCTCGACCTCCCTCTCCCCCAGTCCGCCGTCGATTCCGTCGCCAATGGCCTCTTTAATGAGTACCTGCAGCTGCGCCTCCGTAATGGCACCCTGAAGCCCGACCAGTTCGAAGCCCAGCGCGAGGAGATCATCACCGAATCCCGCAAGGCCGCCGAAACCAAGGTCCGCGCCCAGGTCGTGCTGGTCCGTATTGCCGAAGAAAACGGCATCGACCTGACCCGCGAGGAATTCACCCAGGCCATCCTCCGCGAGGCCTACCGCACCAACGTGCAGCCCGAAAAGCTGGCCAAGGACCGTAATCAGCTCCAGGTCCTCCGCCGCGACGCCGTCCTGAATAAGGCCCTCGACCTCGTCCTCGACGGGAAAGCCCCGGAAGCGGTTGAGAAAGCCTAACGTCCGGGTATAGTCCCCGTTAACCCCTCCACACCATGTCCTACATTATCCCTAACGTTGTTGAAAGAGATGCACGCGGCGAACGGGCCTGGGACATCTACAGCCGCCTCCTCAAGGATCGCATCATCTTCCTCGGCTCGCCCATCTACGACGACGTCGCCAACGCCGTCATCGCCCAGATGCTGTTCCTGCAGATGGAGGACCCCAAGAAGGATATCTCGATCTACATCAACTCTCCGGGTGGCTCGGTCACCGCGGGCATGGCGATCTACGACACCATGAACTTCCTCACCTGCGAGGTGAACACTTACTGCATTGGCATGGCCGCTTCGATGTCGGCCGTCCTGCTCGCCGCCGGCACCAAGGGCAAGCGTCACGCACTCCCCAATTGCCGCGTCATGATTCACCAGCCCAGCGGTGGTGCGACTGGACAGACGTCCGACATCTCGATTGCCGCCAAGGAAATCCTGCGCTGGCGCGACACGCTCAACCACGTCCTTGCGAAGCATAGCGGTCGCACGGCGGAGGAATTGCAGCGCGACTCGGACCGCGATAATTACATGACGGCCGAGGAGGCCAAGGCCTACGGCCTCGTCGACCACGTCGTCCTGCCTAAGGCAGGCCGCGCTTAATCCTCATGGCCGGCGACCAGGCGGAGTGTTGCTCCTTCTGCGGCAAGCCCGCCGCCCAGGCCGGCAAGCTCATTGCTGGTCCGAAAGGTATCGGCATCTGCGACGTCTGCGTTTCCACCTGCGGACGCCTCATTGATCGTGAACGCTCCCGCGAGGGTAAGCCCAGCGCTGGCTCGGCGGCCGGTCCGCTCATGCAGGACGGCCCGGCCAAATACGTTCCCACCCCGGTCAAACTGGTTGCCCCCGCGGCCCTCCGTGCGGAACTCGACATCCACGTCATCGGCCAGGACCACGCCAAGAAGGTCCTCTCCGTCGCCGTCCATAATCACTACAAGCGTCTCAACGATCGCCTCACGCAAGCCGCGGGCGGCGACAAGAGCAACGCCCTTGGTGAAGTCGAATTAGACAAGAGTAACGTCCTCCTGATTGGCCCAACTGGCACCGGCAAGACGCTCCTTGCTAAGACGCTCGCGCGCATGCTCGACGTGCCCTTCGCCATCGCGGACGCCACCACGCTCACCGAAGCCGGCTACGTTGGCGACGACGTTGAGACCGTCGTCCTCCGCCTACTCCAGGCGGCCGATATGAACGTCGAGCGCGCCCAGCGTGGCATCATCTTCATCGACGAGATTGATAAGATCGGCCGTAAGTCCGACTCCGCTTCCATCACGCGCGATGTGTCTGGCGAAGGTGTCCAACAGGCCCTGCTTAAGCTCCTCGAGGGCACGGTCTGTAACGTCCCGCCAGCCGGTGGCCGCAAGCACCCCGAGCAGCAGTGCATCCAGGTCGATACGGGGGACATCCTTTTCATCGCCGGCGGCGCGTTCGTTGGCCTCGACCGCCTCATCGCTCGCCGCTCAGGCACCAAGGCATTGGGCTTTATCAAAGGCGGCGATATCCCTCCGACGCTTTCGGCCGAACAGGTCCTCGCCGGCCTCCAGCCGGAAGACCTATTCTCGTTCGGGATGATCCCAGAGTTCGTCGGCCGGCTCCCCGTCATCTCCGTCCTCGAGCCGCTCAGTAAGGATGCCCTCATCCGCATCCTGACCGAACCGAAGAACGCCCCGACTAAGCAATACCGTAAGCTCTTCGGGCTTTCGGGCATGAACCTGGAATTCACCCCTGAAGCCCTGGACGCCCTCGCCGAACGCGCGCTCGCCCTCGGCACCGGCGCCCGTGGCCTGCGCTCCGTCCTCGAAGGCGTGTTACTCGAGACTATGTACGCCCTGCCGGAATCTCCCGCTGGCTCGAAATTCACGGTGACGGCGGAAGCCATCCGCGGCGAGAAGCCAGTGTCCGTGACCGCCGCGAGCACGAAGTCCCGCAAGGGCGCCTAATTTCATGATCGTCTATCCCGCCATCGACATCCGCGGCGGTCGCTGCGTACGCCTCAGCCAAGGCCGCGACGACGCGCGGACGAACTATTACGAAGACCCGGTCGAGCCAGCCGTACAGTTCGCCCAAGCCGGCGCGGAATGGATTCACGTCGTCGACCTCGACGGTGCCTTCGGCGGCGCCCCACTCAACCTCGCGACACTCGCTCGCATCGCCCAACTCGGCCCGAAGATTCAGTTTGGTGGTGGCATGCGCGACCGCGCCCTCGCCGAATCCGCTTACGCTACCGGCGCCAGCCGCGTCGTCATCGGTACCCGCGCCGCGACCGACCCCGCTTTTCTCCGCGAGATGGCCAAGGCCCACGGCCCGCGCCTCGCTGTCGGGATCGACGCCAAGGATGGCCTCGTCGCCGTCAAAGGCTGGACGGCCGTGACCGCATTACAGGCCACTGATTTCGCCAAGGAAGCGGGTGAGCTCGGTGTCTCTACGGTGATCTATACGGACATCGCAACCGACGGCATGCTCACCGGTCCGAACTGGAACTCCCTCGAAGCCGTCCTCAAGGCCTGCCCTTGCGGCGTCATTGCTTCCGGCGGCGTCGCGGGCACGGAAGATGTCCGTCGCCTCGCGCAGTTGTCCAAGGCCTACCCCAACCTCGTCGGGGCCATTGTCGGCAAGGCACTCTACGAGGGCCGCTGCGATGTCGCCGGCCTCTTGGTCGCGGCCCGCGGCTAAGTCCCCTTAGCGCGCTGGCGTCAGGGACGGACCGTAACCACTGACGATACCGTTCAGCAGGCGCACTTCATGTGTGACCGGAGGCACCGCGCGCTTCTCCGCCGCATTTTTCCAGCCACCTAAGGCTTTGTTCGCGGCGGCATATTCGAGTTCCGCCGAAGTCGGTAGCATACGGTAATAGAGCATCTCCATCGTCCCATCAGCGGCCGCATCGCTCGGCACGCCGAGGAGTTCGATGACCTGCGCGCGGGTATCACCGACTTTGATGAGGTGTAACTTCGTGGCGGTGTGATTGCGCCATTCATCCTCGGGCTGGGTGTTCTGGCAGGCCGTGAAGGTCAGGGTCAAAAGCAGCAGCGCAAGGATTCGCATGGCCCGAAACCTAGGCGGTTCGTCCGAATTGGTCAATGCCGACCCCACCCGTCAGGGCGGAGGCTTGCCAAGGCCCACCGCCAAAGCCATACCCAGAAGCCTTATGGCATCTTTCCGGACCATGCTCGCTTGGCTAGCCTGCGCGACCTGCGCCTACGCCGCCGAACTCACCCCCACCGAGGTCATCACCCAGGCGCGTGCCGCCCTGGCCCCGGATCCCGCCGCTCTCGCGAAGGTGCGGAGCCTCCAGTTCGAACTGACGTCCGTCGATGCCGAAGGAAAGCCCGCTGGCTTCACCCTGCTCGAGGTCAATACGCCCGACCAGCGCTACCAACTCAGCCTCAACGCCAACCGCTCCGTCGAAGAGATCCTCGCGACCAACGGTAACGAAGGTTGGCGCAAGTCTACGCAGACGACCCAAATCGGCGTGCTGCGCTCCGAGTTTGTCGGCGTGCTCCGCGACATGGCCACGAGTGACCTGACTTTCTTCGCCGCCCCCGCCGAGCGCCAAGGCGTGGTGAAGGCCGCGCCCGCCAGCGAAATCAACGGACGCAAGCAAGTGGCCGTGGAATACGCCTACAAGAGCGGCTTCCGCCTCATCCGCCACTTCGACGCGGAAACCTTCCGCCTCACTGCCACCGACCAGCCGATGCCCGACGGCAAGACGCAACGCCAACTGGTCATCGCGACGATCGTCGTCGAAGGTATCCTCTTTACGCAGAAGGAAGCCATCTTGATTGATGGTAAGAAAGTCGCTGAGGCCACCTACGAAAAGATCGTCGTCAACCCCACGCTCACGTCTGGTCACTTCATCTTCCCGACCCGCTAAGCCCATGCCCGTCCTCCAGGCCCACGCCCCCGACTTCCTTGCCCGCCTACGTGCCTTCGTTGGTAATGGCGAAGCTCCAACCGACGTCCGTGCGACCGTCGCTGGTATCATCGCTGACGTCCGTGACCGCGGGGACACCGCTGTCTTGGCCTATACGAAGAAGTTCGACCGTGCGCAGTTGACGGCCAAGCAGCTCCGCATCCCTGAAGCGCGCCTCAAGCAGGCCGCTCAGCAACTCGCCCCAGCCAAACGTAAGGCCATCAATGAAGCGGCGCGTTGCGTGACGGACTTCCACCGCCGCACTTTGCCCAAGGGCTGGTCCGCGAAGAACCCACATGGCGCCACGGTCGGTGAACGTCACCATGCCATCCGTCGGTGCGGCCTTTACATCCCGGGCGGCCAAGTCCCGCTCGTTTCGACAGTCCTGATGACAGCACTCCCCGCGAAGGTCGCTGGCGTGCCTGAGCTCTGTGCCTGCACGCCCCCCGGCCCTGACGGCCAGATCAACCCAGACATCTTAGCCGCCCTCTACCTCTGCGGCATCAAGGAAGTCTACGCAGTCGGCGGCGTCCAAGCCATCGCGGCGCTCGCGCTCGGGACGAAGTCCATCCCCGCCGTCGACAAGGTCTTCGGCCCCGGCAATGCCTTCGTCACCGAAGCTAAGCGCCAGCTCTTCGGCGTCGTGGGCGTGGATCTCCTACCCGGCCCCAGCGAAGTGATGATCATCGCTGACCGCACGGCCAACCCTGTTTTCGTGGGCGCTGACCTCTGCGCGCAGGCCGAACACGGCAGCGGCAAGGAAAAGCTCTACCTCGTCTGCGACCAAGCGGCCTTCGCCGACCGTTGCCTCGCTTCGGCCCACGCCCAAGCCCTCACGCTCTCGCATGGTGCCAAGATCACGAAGGCGCTCGAGAAGATGACCTGCGTGATCCTCGTCCGCAAAATCTCCGAAGCGGCGCGTGTGGCCAACCTCGTCGCCCCTGAACACCTCGAACTCATGGTCGCGAAGCGCGAAGAAGCGAAGCTCTCCGCCGCCATCACGACCGCGGGCGCCCTGCTCCTCGGCCATGAGACGCCCACGGTCCTCGGCGACTTCACCGCTGGCCCGAGCCACACGCTGCCGACTGGCGGCACGGGGCGATTCTTCAGCGGCCTCCGCGTCGCCGACTTCCTCCGCCGCACGAGCTTCGTACGCTATGACCAACGCTCGCTCGCTAAGGCCGCCAGCGTGGTCGCCGCCTTCGCGGGTATGGAAAGCCTCGATGCGCATGGGCGCTCGCTGCAGATCCGCCTCGCGAAGAAGCGTTAGTCGTTCAAGGTCGCCAGTACTTGCGCGTGCAGCTTCGGCGCGGCGGCAATGATGTTGCCACTCGCAACGGCGTTGCCGCCGTGCCAATCGGTGACGACGGCACCGGCGCCCTTAAGCACCGGAATCACGGGAACGAGGTCCCACGGGTTCATCACCGGGTCAGCCACCACGTGGGCCCGGCCACTCGCGACGAGCAGATGGCCATAGCCGTCACCCCACGTGCGCGTATGGGCAACCGAGTCGGCGAGACGGTTCCAGCGAGCCCGCTTATGCAGACGCCGGATGTTATCAAAATCAGTCGAGACGACGACGGCATCCTTTAACGCGACTTCGGCCACGCGCACGGGCTTGCCGTTCAGGCGGGCCGTCCGGCCATCGCCGACGATGCGTTCGTCCAATATCGGCTGATCAATGAGGCCCAATAAAGGCTGACCTTCATAACGTAGACCGATGAGGGTGACGTAGAGCGGTACGCGCGAAAGGAAGGACTTCGTACCGTCAATCGGATCGAGTACCCAACAGAACTCGGCATCGACGTTCTGCGGGCCAAACTCTTCACCCAAGATTCCGTGCGAGGGGTAGGCCTTAGCGATGAGCTGACGCATGAGTCGCTCGGCTTCCTTGTCGGCCCAAGTCACGGGCGTGCCGTCGGGCTTAATCTCGAGGCGTGTGTCCGGGTCGGCGTGCGCGGGGATGAGTACCGAGCGGGCGACGTCCGCCAGGGCTTCGGCAAACTTCAGCAACTCGGCTTGGCGCGCATCGGAGAGCATGGGTGAGGGTTAAGCCCGTTCGCGGACCGCTCCAAGCGAAAAGCCACGAGCCTACGCTTGAAGCCCTCGGGAAACTGCGAAGAGTCAACCTATGCGCTCGATCCTCTTCCTGCTGGCCGGCTGGCTGCTGAGCCCAGGACTATTAGCGCTCGAGTCCTGCCGCCTTGAGGTCATCGAGAAAGGCTCTGGTTGGCCAGTGCCTGGCGTCGAGCTACGCACGGTGCATGGCGTCCGCTTCGTCTCGGACAACGCCGGGATCATCGCCTTCGACCTGCCGGAACTGATGGGCCAAGAGACTTGGTTTACCGTGAGCGGCCACGGCTACGGCGTGAAAGCGGATGGCTTCGGGTACAAGGGCACCCGCCTCCGACCCGAGCCAGGCAAGAAACTGACCGTCTCGGTGGAACGCCGCATCTTAGCTCAGCGGCTAGGTCGCCTCACGGGGACGGGCCTCTTTGCCGAAAGCCACAAGGTGGGCGAACACCTGGATTGGCGCGATGGGCCGGTGGTGGGCTGCGACAGTATCGTCAACGCACGCTTCGGCGGGAAACAGTTCTGGTTCTGGGGCGATACCAACCTCTCGAATTATCCGTTGGGGATTTTTAACGTGTCCGCAGCGACGACAGCGGACTTCGTGCCGCCCGCCCGCCCGCCGTTGAAAGTGCGCTTCGATTACTTCCTCAAGCCGAGCGGCGCGGCCCGCGGCGTGGCCGATATCCCGGGCGATGGCCCGACTTGGGTTTGGGGCGCCGCCACGCTCAAAGACGCCCAAGGCCAAGAGCACCTCGTCGCCTCCGCGGTCAAAGTCCGCGGCAATATGGAGGCCTACCGCTGGGACCTGGTGGAATGGGATACCGCTGCGCTCCAGTTCAAGCCGCTCCTGACGTTCTGGACTAAATCTACCGAGCAACCCAAGGCCCCCAAGGTCCCTGATGGCCATGCACTCCCGTGGACCGACGCAGCGGGCAAAGCTTGGCTACTCTACTGTAACCCGTTCCCGACGCTCCGCTGTCCAGCCACCTACGAAGCGTGGAAAAACCCGCAGACTTGGGAGACCCTTGCGCCCGACCGCACCATCCTCACCCCCGAAGGTAAGAAGGTCGAAGCGCATGGCGGCGACTTAGCCTGGCATCCGTGGAGTAAGCGCTGGCTCCTGCTCTTCACGCAAAAGGGCGGCGACACCTCCTTCCTCGGCGAGATTTGGTTAGCGACCGCCCCGAGCCCAACCGGCCCTTGGACGGGCGCGCGCAAGGTGGCGACGCACGATAACTACACGTTCTACAATCCCGTCCTGCATCCCGAGGCCTTCCGCGACGACTCGCCCGTGATTCATTTCGAGGGCACCTATGTAACAACTTTCACCAACAACCAGCAGCCCACCCCGCGCTGGGATTACAATCAGGTGCTGTATCAGGTCGACCTATCCCAGCCGGCTTTCAAGGCCGCAAAATAAGGGGGCCGCTTGACCGCCCCACTAAAGCGGGCGAGAGTGCGGCGTGGATCAAGTCACGCAACGTCTCCTCGCCGCCGGGCAGCACCCGGGCCGTCGGGCAGTCATGCGCCAACGCTGGGATGATCTCTTTTTCTTCCATTGGCGCGTCGACCCCACAGAGGTCCAACGCCGCCTGCCGCGCGGGCTGACGGTTGACTGCTTCGGCGGCGAAACCTACCTCGGCGTCGTGGGTTTCAAAATGAACGCCGTTCGCCCGGCCGGCTTACCGCCGCTGCCGTGGCTCTCGTACTTCAACGAACTTAATGTGCGCGTTTATGTGCGCGACGCGGCCGGCGAGCCCGGGGTATTCTTTTTCTCCCTCGACTGTGACCGCTGGCCGGCGGTGAAGATCGCCCGGGCCCAGTTTGCGCTCAACTACCAGTACGGGCAGATGAGCCACCAGGCCGACGGCACGGGCTTTACCCTCGACTGCCGTCGCCAAGGCGAAACCACCACCGCCCGCTACACTTGGCAGCCCCTCGGCACCCCGACAGCGGCTTCGCCGGGTACGCTCGAATTCTTCCTCGCCGAGCGCTACAACTTCTTCACCGAAAAGAACGGGCGACTCCTTCGCGGTCAAGTGCACCATGCACCGTACAGGCTACAATCGGCCGAGGTCCTCGCGTGGAGCGAAGCCCCCGTGGCGTGGGATGACTTCCCCACAACGCAACGCCCACCGGATCTCGCGCACGCCAGCGCGGGAGTAAGTATCGAAGCCTTCGGGCTCATCCCCGCCCATGCGTAAGCGACTCACCGATTACCGCCATGCCGTCTGGGACTGGAACGGCACGTTGCTCGACGATACGTGGCTCTGCTGCGAATCGCTCAACGAAATGCTGCGTGACGCCGGTCGCCCCTTGGTCGACCACGTGCGCTATCGGCAAATTTTTGAATTCCCCGTCATCAATGTCTACCGCAAGGTCGGCTTTGACGCCGACGCGGCCAGCTTCCACGCCATCTCTCATCGCTTCATGGCTTCATACGAAGCGCGCAAGGCGGAGTGCCAACTTCATCCACAGTCTCGCGAACTACTCGCCGGACTGTCCAAGGCTGGCCTGACGCATTCCGTGCTCTCGGCTTATGAACTCAGCCTACTGCTCGCGACCCTGCGCGACTACGCACTAGCGCACCACTTCATCAAGACCTGTGGCGGCAGTGATATCCATGCTGGCAGCAAAGAAGAACGCGCTCGCGTCCATCTGCATGACCTAGGCCTCGACCCCGAACACGTCGTCTACGTCGGCGATACCGCCCATGATGCTGAAGCCGCCCACGCTATGGGCGTGGATTGCGTCCTCGTCGCCCACGGCCATCAACACCGCGACCGCCTGCAAGGGCTCGGCGTCCGTGTCGTGGACGACTTCGCCGAGCTCTTGGCCGAACTCGGGTAAGCGGATTTGCAATATTTCGGGCGAAAGCGGGCTTTTCAGCCATCGTGGGTGCGTTTTGGTTGTCCTTTTGAGACCGCGTAACTCAAATTGACTACCCCTTCCCCGCCCATGGCTTCTCTCGCTGCCGCCTTCGATCCCAACTTCTACGACAGTTACCCACTGGTGCTTATTCTAGCCATCTTGGTAGCGTTCTCGATTTACCTCATCCTGCGTCCGCGTCGCCAAGCCCTGACCGAGATGAATGAAGAAATTGCCGACGTCCAGCAGGCCGCGTCCGAAGGCTTCAGCGCCTCGGAGAAAGTCTTCCCACCGTCCGCCGACTTCGTCTCCAAGGCCCGCGTCAAAGGCATGGATGGCTACAACAAACTCTACCGCCGCTCCATCGACGACCCCGAAGGCTTCTGGGCCGATGAAGCCAAGGAACTGACCTGGTTCGAGCCTTGGACCAAGGTCCTCGACGAGTCGAAGAAGCCGTTCTTCAAATGGTTTGTCGGCGGTAAGACCAACATCGCCTATAACTGTCTCGACGCGCAAATCGCGAAGGGCCTTGGCGAGAAGGTCGCCATCGTCTTCGAAGGCGAGCCGACCAAGGACGGGCAAGCCACGGATATCCGCCGCCTCACCTACCGCGAACTCCACGCCGAAGTCTGCCGCTTCGCCAATGTCCTGAAGGGCCTTGGGCTGGTTAAGGGTGACACCGTTGCCGTCTACATGCCAATGGTCCCCGAGCTCACCATCGCGGTGCTCGCGTGCGCACGTCTCGGCATCGTTCACTCCGTCGTCTTTGGTGGCTTCTCCGCTGAATCCATCCGCGACCGCGTCAATGACGCGAAGTCCAAGGCCGTCATCACGATGGACGGTGGCTACCGCCGCGGAAAGTTCCTACCGCTCAAACAGACCGTCGACGAAGGCGTGCAGGATTGCCCGTCGATTGAGAAGGTACTCGTCGTCCAGCGCCACCTCGGCCAGACCGACGCCGGTTGCAGCATGCAGGCGGGTCGCGACGTGTGGTATCACGAAGCCGCCGCTCAGGTCACGACCGACTGCCCCGCCGTTTGGCAGGAGTCCAATGACATGCTTTTCCTGCTCTACACTTCTGGCTCCACCGGCAAGCCCAAGGGCATCATCCACGGCACGGGCGGCTACATGCTGCAGGCCTATACGACCAACAAGTATGTCTTCGACCTCCGTAACGATGACCTCTTCTGGTGCACCGCCGACGTGGGTTGGGTCACTGGCCACACGTACGTTGTCTACGGCCCGCTGCTCAATGGCGCCTCGATACTCATGTATGAAGGCGCGCCCGACGCCCCGGACTTTGGCCGTTTCTGGAAGATTGTCCAAGACCACAAGGTCACCGTCTTCTACACGGCCCCGACCGCTATCCGCGCCTTTATGAAGTGGGGCGATGAGTGGGTGCAGAAGTACGACCTCTCCACGCTCCGCTTACTCGGCTCCGTCGGTGAGCCTATCAATCCGGAAGCTTGGCTTTGGTATCACCGCAACATCGGCGCCGAGCGTTGCCCCATCGTCGACACTTGGTGGCAGACCGAAACCGGCGGCCACATGATCACCCCGCTGCCTGGCTGCACGCCGACCAAGCCGGGCTGCGCCACGTTGCCCTTCTTTGGCGTCGACGCCGCAGTGCTCGACGAAAACGGCAACGAAACCGACACCGGCCTGCTCGCCATTCGCAAGCCTTGGCCCGGCATCACGCAGGGAATCTACGGCGACGAGAAGCGTTACATCGAGGCTTATTGGAGCCGCTGGAATGGCGCCTACTACTTCCCAGGCGACGGTGCCATCCGCGACAAGGACGGCTACCTCTGGATCACCGGCCGCGTCGACGACGTCGTCAACGTCTCTGGTCACCGCATCGGCACCGCTGAACTCGAAGCCGTCTTCATTGAGCACCCCGCCGTCGCCGAGTCCGCCGTCATTGGCGTGAAGCACGACCTCAAGGGCCAAGGGCTCATGGCCTTTGTCATCCTCAAGACCGCCGCTGCCCAGACCGTCAACGAAGCCGAACTAGCCAAGACGCTCAACGGCATGGTCGACGCCAAGATCGGCAAGTTCGCCCGCCCCGAACGCATCGTCTTCGTGCCCGACCTCCCCAAGACCCGCTCGGGCAAGATTATGCGCCGCCTCCTGCGCGATGTCTCCGAAGGCCGCGAACTCGGCAATATCGCCACGCTGGCCGACCCAGCCGTGGTCGAGGCCATCCGGAATAAGTTTAACGCTAAGTCCGCCTAAGCCGAGTTTCCTGGCTGCCGGCACCACCCACCCCCTCTCCTCGCGAGTAGGGGTTTTTTGTTACTGGAATTATCCGGATAGGTCTTTTCCGGGTTGAGCGACCGGCGGAAACGGTAAGGATGGTCCCATCATGCGCGCCTTCCTGCTGCTCCTGCTAACCGCCACCCTTTCCGCCGCTGGCCTTAAGGTCGGTGACGACGTCCCCGCCACCCGCCCGGCGACCCAAATCCAAGGCGAGGCGGTCAAGGATTTCGAAAAGGGTAAAGTTTACGTCTTCGAGTGCTGGGCCACTTGGTGCGGCCCATGCATTACCGCGATTCCCCACCTCAATGAGCTGCACCAGAAGCTCAGCCCCAAGGGCGTCGTTTTCACGGGCGTCAATGTCTGGGATGGCGAGAAGGACGCCAAGTCCGCCGACAAGGTGAAGGCTTTTGTAAAACAGCAGGGCGAAAAGATGTCCTACGCCGTCGCCATCGGCGGCGACGTGTTCATCAAGGATTGGCTCGAGGCCGCGCGCGTGAATGGCATCCCCCACGCCTTCGTGGTTAGCGAGGGCAAGCTGGTCTGGGCGGGCCACCCGATGGAGATGAATGAAGAGATGCTCGGCGATATTTTGACGGGGACGTTCGACCCCAAGAAAAGCGGTAAAAAAGTCGCCGCTGGCCCGGCGGTCGATCCTGAAGCCGAAAAGGCCCAGGCAAAACTGAACAAGCTCGGCGAAGCCATGGCCCGTAAGGATTGGAAGGCCGCCGAAGCGGCCCTCGCCGACGCCGCTTCTGTCCTCCCGCCGGAGGAACGCCAAGACCTCATCGACTCGGTCGGGGCGACCATCGCAATGGCTAAGGGTGACCCTTCCAAAGTCTATAAGATGCTCGAGAAGGTGGCTGAAGCCGAGAACGACGACGCTGAGTCGCTCAACGAATTGGCCTGGGACCTCGTAACCAACCCGCAATACGAGAAGCAGCTCAACCTGAAGCTCGCCGAGCAGTGCGCCGCGCGGGCGGTTGAACTGACCAAGGGCGAAGAGGCCGATAAGCTTGATACGCTGGCCCGCGTGCGCTGGCTCCAAGGTAAGCGCGAGGAAGCGGTCAAGTTGCAGCAAAAGGCCGTTGCCAAGAGCGCTGACGCCGAGATGCGGGCAGCCACGCAGAAGACCCTCGACGCACTACTCAAGGGCGTCCTGCCCAAGGCCGACCTGCCAGAAGAGCGCTAAGTTTTCGCCGTTACCCAGCCGTTACGGAGTCCTCGCTTCCCTTCCCCGTTGTAAGGGGTAAGGTACCGCCATCCCCGATGGTCTCCCGCTCCGCCCTTGAACGCGCCCGCTCCGCGCTCCACCTCCGCCTCCTCGCCGCCCAACGCAGACTGGAGTCGACTGGCCGCGGGGCGATTATCCTGCTCGGTGGCAACGACCGCCTCGGCGCCTCGGCGCTGGCCAACCAACTGACGGAGTGGTTCGACTCTCGCCGGGTCCGCATTTGCGCGCCTGATGGCGCCGCCGCCGAACTGCGCGGCCGCCCGTTCCTCTGGCCCTACTGGCAAATGATGCCCGCCAAGGGAAATATCACGGTCGTGGTCGGGGATTGGGTGACGCGCACGGCGCTGGCCGCAGCCAAAGATGAACTTTCTGGCGAAAAACTGCGGCAACGCGTGCGGGCACTCAAGCAGTTCGAAGAGATGCTCGCCGCCGATGGTAATTCCGTGGTGAAGGTCTGGATCGAGACGCCCGAAAAAAACCTCCGCAAGCGCTTACGCGAAGTCGAAGACACCGACGCCCAAGATTGGGTTGTCTCGGCGGATGACTGGTTACTGACCAAAAGCGCTGGGCACAGGCTGGCGCTCAACCTGCGCGCGTCCGCCGCTGGCCGTAACCTCCCTTGGAAAGTGATCCTCGGCGGCGAAACCAAGGCCCGCGACCTGCATGCCGGTGTGGAAATCGTCCGCCAACTTTCCCTGGCCAGCCGTCGCCGCGCGGCGGTGAAGCACAAGAAACCGAGCGGACGTCCGCGTGGCCTCCTCGAAAGCGTCGCCGCCCACCCAACGATGGAGCGCAAAGACTACTCGGCGCAAATTGCCAAGCTACAGGCCCGGCTCGGCCGACTCACCCGCCTGGCCGCCGCCAAGGGACTCAGCACCGTCGTCGCCCTCGAAGGACCCGACGCCGCCGGTAAGGGCGGTGCGATTCGCCGGCTCTGCGGGATGATCGACGCGGCCCACTATCAAGTCTACCCGACGCCTGCACCGACGCCCGAAGAAAAAGCCCGCCACTACCTCTGGCGCTTCTGGAACAAGACGCCCGCCCCAGGGCACCTCGCGATTTTCGACCGCTCCTGGTACGGGCGGGTGATGGTGGAACGAGTCGAGGGCTTCGCCACCGACGCCGAATGGGCCCGGGCTTATTCTGAAATCAACGACTACGAGGCCCGCCTCGCCGAAACCGGCATGATCGTGCTCAAGGTCTGGATCAATATTTCCAAGGAAGAACAGATGCGCCGCTTCCGCGCCCGGGAAGACTCGCCACATAAGCGCCATAAGATGACGGCCGAGGACTATCGGAACCGGAAGAAGTGGGACGATAACCTGCGCGCCGCGGAAGATATGATTGCCCGCACGGACACGCCGCACGCGCCGTGGCACGTGATCCTCGGCGACGACAAACGCCACGCCCGCGTAGCAGTCCTTAAGGCCGTTTGCCGCGCACTGGTCGATCGCTTGGACTAAGCCACTCACGGACCCAGCGGAGATGCGGGCCGGTCAATGCCACGGTGTCTAACTCTGTCACGGCAACCCACTCCAACTCGGCGTCCTGCGACCACGTGCGGGCCGCCGCGGCCGTGGCGACGACTTCCCGTAAGGTCTCCTCGTAGGTGACGCTGCCGATGGAGCGGCGGCGAACCAACGCCAGCTCACCAGCCTCCGCCCCACGCAAGGTCGCCAGCTCCGGTAACTCCGCCATGCCCGCCAAGCGACGGGCCGCCCGCGGGTTGCGCCGTACGAGGATTTTACCGCGGTACTGCACCAAGGCGCGCGTGACCGCCGCCGTCTTCCGCACCTTCGTTACGAAGCGAGGTAGCTGCGCGGCCTCCGCCCGCCCACCCACCGCGCACCAGCGCGCGACCGGACAATGCGCGCAATCAGGTGAAGCCTTGCGACAGACGGTCGCCCCCAGCTCCATCATCGCCTGGTTGTGATCACCGGGTCGCTTCGGATCGACGAGGGCGTTCGCTAGTGGTGTAAACGACTTGGCCGCCGTCGTGGTGTCCTTAAATTTTTCCTTCACGCCGCCGATGCGCGCGAGCACGCGGACGACGTTGCCATCAACGACCGCCACGGGTTCGTGAAAAGCGATGCTGGCGATGGCGGCCGCGGTGTAGGGTCCGACGCCCTTAAAGGCCTGCCACGCAGCAGCGGTGCGCGGCTCTGGACGACCAGCGACTTGCTGGGCGAGGGCGAGCAGATTACGCGCCCGCGTATAATAGCCCAAGCCCGCCCAAGCGGCGAGGACGTCGGCTTCCTGGGCCCGCGCCAAGGACTGAAAGTCAGGCCAACGCGCCACCCAGCGCTCGAAGTACGGGAGAGCCGTCGCAATCTGCGTCTGTTGGCACATGAGCTCCGAAACGACCGTCCGGTAGGCTGATACCTCGGTTCGCCACGGCAAGGGCCGCTGGTGGCGAGCAAACCACGCCAACAAGGCCTTCCGGAACGCCGCGGCGGCTGGAATCAGCTTTTGTTCGTGGGGCGTCATGGGATGGGGCTGGATTTGAGGGCCAACTCGACTAAACCTTGGTGCCCATGGCAAGAAAGGCAAAGCAGGACTCCGATGACGCGCCCAAGAAGGTGGCCATGCACACCCTGAAGCTGGACGCAGGCCAGGCCGAGAAGTTGCGCCAAATCATTGTCGGCAAGGGCTGGGTCTCTTTTCCCGTCGACCATTCGGCTTTCGCCTTCAAGGGGCCCGACGTTAACGTGGTCCATTACAAGTCGGGCAAGTGCGTCATCTCCGGCCGCGGTACTGAGGAATTTGTGAAATTTAGCGTGGAGCCCGACGTCACTGGTCAGGCGACCTTAGGCTACGAGGAGGAACTGAATCCCGAATGGTTCGAGGAGCACGCGGGCCTCGATGAATCGGGTAAGGGCGACCTTTTTGGTCCCGTGGTTTCGGCCTGTGTCATCGCAACTGGCGAGATGACGCGCGAATGGATCAGCCTCGGGATCAAGGATTCCAAGAAGCTGACTGATACAAAAATCGCCGAGCTCGACCGCGTCATCCGCGCGACGCCCGGGGTGTCCGTGAAGACGACCTTTGCGCGCATGGCGAAGTATAACGAGCTCCACTCCCGCTTCGGCAAAAACCTCAATCGTCTGCTCGGCTGGATGCACGCGACGTCCTGCGAAGAAGCCCTCAAGGACTTTGAGCTACAGCACCAGCGTCGGCCTAAGTGGGGCCTACTCGATCAATTCTCGGAAGAACCGTTGGTGCAGAAAGAGCTCGCGCGCAAGGGCGTCGAATTCGACCTCCGCATGCGGACTAAGGCGGAATCCGACCCCGTCGTAGCGGCCGCTTCCATCGTCGCCCGCGCTTGTTTTGTCCGTGAACTTGACCGCCTGTCACAGGATTGCGGCGTGACGCTCCCCAAGGGCTCGGGCCGCGAAGCCAAGGAAGCGGGCATCGAACTCGTCGGCCGCCTCGGCCCCGCGATCCTCGTGAATTTCGCGAAGCTCCACTTCCGCACGGCCTATGAGGTCCGGGGGCTGGAACCGCCGGAAGCCAAACCGTTCATCCGCCGCAAGAAGGCGGAGTAGTCCGATGGCGTCGCTGGCATCCTTCGACCGTAAGCGCGGCGCCGGCCGTCCGGGTATCGCAGGAGTCGATGAAGCCGGCCGTGGGCCGCTCTGCGGGCCCGTGGTAGCAGGGGCGGTCTTGCTCGACGCCGGATTCTACGGCGAAGCGGCTTGGATCCGGAAACTGTCTGGCGCCAATGACTCCAAGAAACTCTCGCCGGAAAAGCGGGCGGAACTCCGCACGCGCATCGCGGAGATGCACGCCGAAGGCAAACTGCGTGCCGTCTGGGCGGAGGCCTCGGTGCTGGAGATCTCGGCCCATAACATCCTCGGCGCCACGCGGATGGCGATGGCTCGCTGTATCGCCCAGCTAGCCCAAGGGCCGCTGGCGGCGCTCTTCCCAGCCGCGGGCACGGAAGGTGAACTCTTTGGCCGCACCGAGGAGCGCAATATGCTCGTGCTCGTCGACGGACTGCCGTTACGGCCGTTCGCCTGGGCCCACGAATCAATCAAGGGCGGGGACGGTAAGAGCCTGGCGATCGCGCTCGCCTCGATTGTCGCGAAGGTCGAACGCGACCGCATGCTCGTCGCGATGCACGAACGCTATCCGCAATACGGTTTCGCCACGCATAAAGGCTACGGCACGCCTGAACACGTCGACGCCCTCCGCAAACACGGCTCTTGCGCCGAGCATCGCGATCTTTTCGTCCGCACCATCCTCGCCGGCGATGCCCCTCCGCCCGAATCCATGGACGGAGAGTTTAGTTTTGAATAAGATCATGAGGTAGGGGCAGCACCGCGTGCTGCCCTAGCTGCCTTGGGTAGGGCTG
>CAIXHF010000076.1 GCA_903919185.1 uncultured Opitutia bacterium
AGGGCGGCGCGTTGTTCGACACTCAGGGCGTAGTCGGGCGCGGTCCCGCGCGTGGCGGCCGTGCTTGCTAAGCAGCCTTTGTCTTCGGCTTTCTGCACGTTGGCCAAGGCGGGCTGCGTCGTAGCCGGCATGCCAGCGTGGCAGTTGAGGCAGCCGGCGCTGACGAGCAGCTGGGCCCCGCGGGTGGCGTCGCCCTGGATGGCCTTACGCTTAATCATGCGGCCATTGAGCAGGAGATAAGTGGCGAGCTGCGTGCTTTCCTCATCGTTAAGGCGGAAGTGCGGCATCCGCGTCGCGGCATAGTTGGCACTGGGGTCCTTGAGAAAAGTCGCGAGGGCTTCGACGCGCATGTGATATTTATCCGTGAGGTGGGCGAGGGGGATGCGGCCAAGGCTCGGGCTACCCGCGACTTCCGCGTCGGGGCGTTGGTGGCAACCGATACAACCAAGGTTAGCGAAGAGCGCGCCGCCCACGAGTCCGTCCTCGGCCTTGGGCTTGGCGCCGGCCTTGGGCGCTTCGCCTTGCGTGAGCGCGGCCGCGAGGTCGGCGGCCTTCTGGCCAGCGTCCGGGCCCGTGAAGACCTTTGGCATGTGCGTGCCGGGGCGAATGGAGTGCGGGTCGGCAATCCACTCGGTAAGGAAGTCGGGATTATACTTCGCACCGAAACCGCTCAGCAACGGGGCGAGCTGACCGAGCTCCGGCATGCCTTGGCCCTTGGCGGGAATCTTGGCGGCATCGGCGTGGCAAGCGGCACAATTTAATTGTGCGAAGAGGAGGCGACCGTGGCGCAACTGCTGGCCGGTTTGCTCGGCAGGGGTCGGCTCATGCGCGAGCGCCATCGGCGGCACGGGCTCGAGTGGGAACTCTTTCGACTGCCAGCAGAAGCGAACGAAGCTGTCGCCTGGCGCGGCGCTCGTGAACTCGGCGGAAATCTTGTTAGCACCTTGGTTAATCTGGATGGTCTTGGGGCCAGTGCCGTCCCAGACGACCTGACCGTTAATCGTGCACTTAAAGTTACCTGAGGTCTCTGCGCTGAAAGTAAAGTTGCCGCGGATGGACGATTCGATCTGGCCTTCCCATTTCGCGGTGAACGGGCCGGCTTTGAGGAAAGGCGTGACGGGTTGGCCGGCCGGAACGTAGAGGGCGAGCATACGATCCGTGCGTACATCGGTCTGGCCACCGGCGGTGAAGCTCACGCTGAGGCCTGGTTCGCCAGCGAAGAGGCCCGTCGTGAGGGCGAGGAGCGCCAAGCAGGGCAGGGTGAGGAGGTGGCGGAACGGCATGGCTACAGGTCGCACCTTATTGCGTCAGTTCGCCCGCCTATGGCAAGCGTCCAGCAATAAAAAGGCCCGGCGTTAAGCCGGGCCTTCGTTCTGGAAACTGGAGGGCTTTACTTAGCGAAACTGCGGTAGTCTTCGCCCTGCTTCTCCGGCACCACGTTAATCGTGTTACAGACTTCATCAGGCACGCGTGAACCGTCAACTGCCTTGAGGTTCATCTTGATACGCATCTGCTCAACTGGCTTGAGACCGGGGACTTCGAGGAAGATCGATTTGCCGTCGGCCGAAACCGTCACCGATTTGATGGCCACGGGGTCCGTGCCTTTCTCGCCAGGCTTGCTGACCTTGTAGTCCGCGGAGCCGTAAGCGCCCGAGTATAGGTAGTTGTATTGCTCGATCGAGTAATTCTGGACGTCGCCAGCGGACTTCTTGTCGAGGGCGCCCGAGAAGCCGATGGTGATGCCCTTATTCGTGACGTGCAGGGATTCCTGCATGGTGACGGACTTGCCGGTGTAGCGGACGCGGTGAATAGCGCCGTCCTTCACGCCGTTGGTCTGCCAACCCTTGAGGCCGGAGGTGTAGAGCTGACCGTCGATTGGGTTAAAGCGACCGCGCATCTGCCCCGTGGTGAACTTCAGGGGGAACTTGACCACGCCGCCTTGGGCAACGTCGCCGACGCGTTCCTGGAGGACGCCAAAGAGGGAGGACTTGCCATAGGAGAGGTAGAGCATGCGTCCTTCGAAGGGGCCCCACTTCTTGCTGGTGACCCAAGTCTGGCCGCCGTTGGAGTTGTCGACGTCATACGGAATCCAGCACAGGTGTGTGCCGTACTTGGTGGGCGGGGTGTCCTTGTGCGCAAGATCAGGAACTTCAACGAAGTCACCAGGCTTCGAGAGATGGATATAGTCAGCCGGCACCCAGGTGCCTTGGTTGTCGCCGTTCGAGATTTCTCCGTTGGGGCCGACGCCCATACCGTTCGGGGCCCGGATGCCCGTGGCGTAGACTTCGAATTTCTTACCGTCTGGGGAGACCTTAAAGATGCAACCATGGTGGTCGCTGAGCGGACCCCAGCCACGGCCACCCGGATTTACGGGGCCGCCCTTTAGGAAGTAGAAGTTACCTTGGGAGTCGGTCTGGAGGTCGAAGGTGAACTCGTGGAAGTTCGAGGTAACCTGGACGTCATTATTGAAGTTCTCGTAGAAGTCGGCCTCGCCGTCGCCGTTGAGGTCATGCAGGCGCGTGATCTGGTCGCGACCGAGGACGTAGAGCTGTTCGTTGACAACCGTCAGGCCGAGGGCGTGGAAGACACCGGTGGCGTAGCGGTGCCAAGTGATTTTGCTCAGCTTGTCATCGGAGACCTTACCGACCCAGACGTCACCGCTCCAGGTGGAGAAGGCGATGCGGCCGTCTTTGAAGAAGGCGAGTGCGCCAACGCGAATCCAGGACTTGTAAGGGTTGGTCTCGGGGACAGTGACGTTATCGACGAGGTAGGGAGCGTTGAGAATTTCCGCGAGTTTGTCCTGGAGCGCGGACTTCTTGTTCGCGTCGGTGGCCTTCGCGAGCTGTTCCTTGACGGTGTCGGCCTGCTTGGCTTGGTCGACTTCGCCGAGGACGCCTTCGGTGACGACATCCTGCTTCCAGTGCGACTCACCGCCCTTGGTGAAGGCGCGGAGGTC
>CAIXHF010000077.1 GCA_903919185.1 uncultured Opitutia bacterium
AAGCCCGTCAGCCAGCCCTTACTGGTGCCCTTGACCATCGAGCTCGAGCCTTTGCCCGCGGCGGTGCTGAAAGAGCGCATGGGGCTATTACAGAGCGCTGGTTTTGAATTCGAGGAATACGGCCGCAATTTCTGGCGGGTGGGCGCGTTGCCAATCTGGCTAGATCCGGCGGATGCGCTGGGCTTCCTACGCGACCTACTCGCGGAGATGGCGCGCCGTGAAGGCGACTTTGGTCGTCCGGCCCTGGCCTACGACGCCTTGGCGCGGATGGCGATTAATAAGGCCCGCCGGAAGGGCGACGCCTTGGCCGATGGCGAGCTCCTGGAACTCGTCCAGGCGCTCTTCCGGACCGCCCAGCCCGGAACGGACCCGAAGGGCCGCCGGACGTTTGTGGAGTGGACGGATGCCGACCTCGGTCGGCGTTTCGGCTGATCAGCGTCGCCCGCCTTTGCGGCGTTGCTTGGCAGGGGCCGGCTTGCCCGTCCGCAGCGCCTCAATCTGGTCGCGCAACATCGCGGCTTTCTCGAACTGGAGTTCATCCGCGGCCTCTAACATCTCCGTCTCGAGGTCAGCCAGGACTCGGGCGACATCGCGGTCATCGGTGCCTTCCGCCACCGCAAGCAGTGCTTCTTCTTCGTCGACGAGGCTTTCCTCGATCGCCCGGACCGTGCTCTTGGGCGTGATGCCATGCTTCACGTTGTAAGCCTGCTGGCGCTTGCGACGGTCGCCGCAAATGGTCAGTGCACGCGTCAGTGATTTCGTCATCACGTCGGCATAGAGTAGGACCTTTCCGTCAACGTGACGGGCGGCGCGGCCAGAGGTCTGGATGAGGCTCGTCTCGCTGCGCAAGAAGCCTTCCTTGTCCGCGTCGAGGATGCCGACCAAGGCGACTTCAGGTAAGTCGAGGCCTTCGCGGAGGAGGTTGACGCCGACGAGGACGTCGAACTTGCCCGCGCGAAGGCGGCGCAGAATCTCCACGCGCTCGATGGCGTCGATGTCGGAGTGGAGGTACTCAACCTTCAGCCCGTGCTCACGCATGAAGTGCGAAAGGTCTTCGGACATCCGCTTCGTGAGTGTGGTGACCAAGGTGCGCCAACCGAGTGCGGCTACCCGCTTGGCTTCACCGATGATATCCTCCACCTGACCGCGAATCGGCCGGACCTCCATAATAGGGTCGAGCAAGCCGGTCGGTCGGATGACCTGCTCGGCGATGACGCTGGAGACTTTATACTCGTACGGCGCGGGCGTGGCCGAGACGTAGACCGTCTGGCCAGAAATCGTATCAAACTCCTCGGGCCGTAACGGGCGGTTTTCCATGGCCGACGGTAGGCGGAAGCCGAAGTCGACGAGCTTTTCTTTGCGGGCACGGTCGCCGTGGTACATGCCGCCGATCTGCGAGACCGAGACGTGGCTTTCGTCGATGAAGATCAGTCGGTCGTCTGGGAAGAAGTCTAGGAGGCAATGCGGGCGCTCGCCTGGCCGGCGACCAGCCATGTGCATCGAGTAATTCTCAATGCCCGAGCAGAAACCTGTTTCGCGGAGCATCTCGAGGTCGTGCTCGACCCGCATCCGGATGCGTTGGGCCTCGATGAGTCGGTTGGACTTTTCGAAGAACGCCACGCGTTCCTCGAGTTCGGCCCGGATGGCCTCGGCTGCGGTTTTCACGCGGGCGGGCGAAGTGACGTATTGATTCGCGGGGTAGAGGTCGAACTTATCAAGCGTCTTACCCGGACGCACGGTGACGGCATCGAGTTCCCGAATTTGCTCTAGCGTGTCGCCCCAGAATTCCAACCGGATGGCTGATTCCATGTAGGCTGGCCAGATATCGATGGTCTCGCCGCGGGCCCGGAAGGTGCAGCGCTCGAGGATGGCGTCGTTCCGTGAGTATTGGTTGGCGACTAGTCGTGTCAGCAGTTCGTCCCGCTTGATGACGAGCCCCTGGCGGAGCGGAATCATCAGCGCCAAGAAGTCCTCGGGTGATCCTAAGCCGTAGATACACGAGACCGACGCGATCACGATAACATCGCGCCGGGAGAGCAGGGCGCTGCTGGCGCTGATGCGCATACGCTCGATGTCCTCGTTGATGGCCGAGTCCTTTTCGATGAACGTATCCGTCTGCGGGACGTAGGCCTCGGGCTGGTAGTAGTCGTAATAGCTGACAAAATATTCGACCGCGTTCTCGGGGAAGAAGTGTTTGAACTCCGAGTAGAGTTGGGCTGCTAAAGTCTTGTTGTGCGAGATGATCAGTGCCGGCCGTTGCTGGCGGGCAATCAGGTTCGCCATGGTGAACGTCTTACCCGAACCCGTCACGCCCAGCAGCGTTTGACGCATATTTCCCGCCGTGAGGGAGGCATCCAAGGCGGCGATGGCCGTGGGCTGGTCGCCCATGGGTTGGTAGTCGGAATGCAGGCGGAATTCCATGCCGCTTAGTCTAGATGCCCGCGCACGAGCCAGCCGGCGTCGACCTCCGAGAGGTCCTTCACGATGCGATGGGCCTTCTGCGGGAGGAGGGCTTCGCGCGTATTAGTGGTCGCTAAAGCAATGGTGATGAACCCGCCAGCGAGACCGGCTTGGATGCCCGAGAAGGAATCCTCGAAGACGAACGAAGCCGCGGGGTCACCGCCCGCCAAGGCGCAGGCCTTGAGGAAGACCTCGGGGTCAGGCTTACCGCGGGTGACGTCTTCACTGCTGACGGCGCCTTGGAAGAAGCCGCCCAGCCCGAAGAGCTCAAACGCCAGTGCGAGGTTTTCCTTCTGCGTCGATGTGCCGATGACGCAGGGAATGCCGGCGGCTTGCAGTGCACGCAGGAGCTCGAAGACACCAGGCAGGACGCGGATGTGTCCTTGGCGGGCAATCACTCGGTAGAGCTCTTCCTTGCGGTAAGAGAGGCGACGGACCTCCTGAGGGTCGCGCGTCCACTGGAGGATGTCAGGGATGATGAGTTCGTTGCGCTTACCGAAGCCGCGGACGAAGTGGTCAGCGGGTAGAGGGAGTTTCTCTTCGACCGCCAACTGTTCCCAAGAGCGTTCATGGGCGACGGCGGAGTCGACGACGACCCCGTCCCAATCAAAGACGGCGACAGTGCGACCCATGGCTCAGTGCTTATCCCAGGCGAGGGTGACCTTGACTGGACGATGCTCCCAAACGTTGAGGGGCTCGAAAATCTGGCCCGGAGCTAGAATATTATTCGGGTCAAGGGCGCGCTTCACCGCCAGCATCGCACCGATTTCTGCGGGCGAGTGTTGCAGGCGGAGGAACGGGGACTTGGCGATACCGATACCATGTTCCCCGGTGATAGCGCCGCCGAGTTCAACGACCTTCTTCATGACATCGTAGATTGCCAGCTCGGCCTTGCGGCAGTGCTCGGGGTTATCACGATCGTACATGATGTGGACGTGGAAGTTGCCGTCAGCGGCATGGCCAAAGGTCGGTGTCGCCAAGCCCACGCGGTCGCGGACCTCGCGGGTGTAGCGGATGAGCTCCACGTAACTGCGGAACGGCACCACGATGTCTTCGTTTAGTTTAGCATTCCCGAGGGCGTACATCGCCTGTGAGCACGTCCGGCGGATATCCCAGAGCGCCTCCGCCTCGGCTTCGACGTCGGTCTCGCGGAAGGCCACGGCGTATTGCGCAATCCAGGCACGGACCTTCACGGCATCTTCGGCGAGGGCAGCGGGGTGGCCGTCAATCTCGACCAGCAGGATGGCATGGGTTTCTTCCACGCCGTGTAGCTCGGCCGTGGAGAAGACGCGGCTCCCGCGGCGTTTTTCCGCCGCATCAACCGTTTGCGTATCGAGGAATTCGAAGACCGCCGGGTTCACGCGCGCACCCATCAAGGCGGCCGCGGCTTCGAGCGCGCCTTCATCGGTACGGCAAGCCAGCAGGAACGTGCGACGGGCCTTGGGCTTGTTGACGAGCTTGAGTGTGGCCTTGGTGATGACCCCGAGGGTCCCCTCGGAGCCGATCCAGAGGTCGCGGATATTGAGCCCGCTGACGAACTTGCGGAGCGGCGCGCCCCAGGTGACCTTCTCGCCAGTCGGCAAGAAGCCCTCGAGCGCGTAGACGTGGTCTCGGACCACGCCGTACTTAGCAGCCCGGAGGCCGCCAGCATTAGTGGCGATGTTGCCGCCAATGCTGCAGTACTTCAGGGAAGAAGGGTCGGGCGGAAAGAAGAGACCGTGTTCAGCGGCGAGTTCGTTAATGTGGGCCGTGATGGCACCTGGCTGGACCGTCGCCATCGCCGAAATCGGGTCGATCTCGATTTTATCCCAATGGTCTAGGTGGATGACCCAGCCGCCGTGGATTGGAGAACTCGCGCCGGTATTGCCGGTGCCACGGCCGCGCACGGTGACGGGCACTTTGTGTTCGTTAGCCAGTTTTAGGACGATGCCGATATCCTCTTCCACGTCCGGACGGATGACCGCCTCGGGCATGAAGGATAGGCGCATGTTATCGAAGGAAGCCGCGAAGCACGTAGCCTCGTCGGTCTTGACCTTAGCGGCGCCCAAGCGGGCGAGCAGCGCCTGCGTGGCGGCGGGATGGGTGCGTACGGGAGTCGTCACGCCCCCTAACAAACACCCTTACGCGATTTCCGCAAGCCACGCCGTGGCCTCAGCATCGGATGGCATCCGCCAATCCCCGCGGGGCGAGAGGGCGACCGAGCCGACCTTGGGGCCATCGGGCATGACCGAACGCTTATACTGCTGGCTGAAGAAACGGGTCAGGAACGAGCGGAGCCAGTGGCGGATCTCCGTGTGGTCGTATTTGCCCGTGAAGGCATGTTCGGCGAGCCAGAGTACCTTGGCCGGGCGGAAGCCGTTGCGAATTACGTGGTACAGGAAGAAGTCGTGCAACTCGTAAGGACCCACGATCATTTCCGTCTGTTGGGAGCTCTCGCCGTCGGCTCCGGGGGGCAGGAGCTCGGGGCTGACTGGGGTGGCCACGATGTCTTCGAGCAAAGCGCGTTCATGGCCGACGTGGCGGGCGTGGGCGGCCCAGGAGACTAGGTGACGGACCAGCGTCTTGGGGACGCCGATGTTCACGTGGTACATCGAGATATGGTCGGCGTTGAAGGTGCACCAGCCGAGCGCGGCTTCGGAAAGGTCGCCGGTCCCGACGACGAAGCCGCCGGCTTGGTTCGCGACGTCCATGAGGACTTGCGTGCGTTCGCGGGCTTGCGCGTTCTCGAAGGTGACGTCGTGCTTACCAGGCGGATGCTGGATGTCGGCGAGGTGTTGTTCGACCGCAGCGTCGATGGGAATCTCACGGGCGGTGACGCCGAGGGCCTCCATCAACTTGAGTGCGTTCATGCGCGTGCGGACCGTCGTGCCGGGTCCTGGCATGGTCACACCGATGATGCCCTTACGATCGAGGCCGAGTCGGCCGAAGGCTTCCAGCAGAACCAGCAAGGCGAGGGTCGAGTCGAGGCCGCCCGAGACGCCGATGACGACGTGGCGAGCCCCGGTGTGTCGCAGGCGCCGGGCGAGGCCGGTCGACTGGATGGCGAAGATTTCCTGGCTATGCTCGTCGCGGCGCTGCGCATCTGACGGCACGAACGGATGCTGGCTGAATCGGCGGCGGAGCTTAGGCGTAGTGCCGGCTGGGTGGCCCAACTCGAACGAATGAACCCGCGGCTGGAGCGTCGATGGTGCGCCAAAGAAGGTGCTGTTACGGCGGCGTTCGGCCTGGAGTTTATCGACGTCGATTTGTGAGACGAGGAGCGAGAGTTCGAAGCGGAAACGTTCCGATTCCCCGAGGACGATACCGTTCTCAGCGATGAGGCCATGGCCGCTGTAGACGATGTCGGTGCTCGATTCGCCGGCGCCCGCCGAGGCGTAGACGTAGGCGGCGAGGCAGCGGGCCGACTGGGAGCGCACGAGGTCGCGGCGGTAGGCGGCCTTGGTCAGGAGTTCGTCACTGGCCGAAAGGTTGCAGAGGAGGGTAGCGCCCGCGAGAGCTTGGGCTCCGCTCGGGGGTTCGACAGCCCAGAGATCTTCGCAAAGCTCGATGCCGACCACGCAGTCAGGGAGGTCGGAGGCTTGGAAGAGGAGGTCAGTACCGAAGGGGACGGTTTGCCCGAGGAGGTCGATTTCTTTGACGGGAGCGACGCGGGCGGAGGCGAACCAGCGTTGTTCATAGAACTCACCGGAGTTCGGCAGGTGGGTTTTGGGGACGACGCCGAGGATCTTGCCGCGCGAAATGAAGGCGGCGGCGTTAAAGAGCCGTCCAGAGACCTCTAGGGGTAGCCCTACGAGGGCGGTGAGGCCGAGGCGAGCCGTGGCCTCGGCGACTTGGCCCAAGCCCTTCAGGGCCCCTTGGAGGAGGGTGCGTTGGCCAAACAGGTCACCACAGCTGTAGCCAGTGAGGCAGAGTTCTGGGAGGACAACGATTTCGGCACCTTCGGCCGCGGCCTTTTCGAGTGCCTGGATAACCAAGAGAGCGTTGGCCGCAGGATCACCTAAGCGGAGGGAGGGCGAAGCGGCCGCTACGGTCACAAACCCGAACTGGTGAGTCCTTTTAGGCATTTTTAGGCTCGGTAACGCTCATGTTCACCGTTGACCCGTGGGGAGGCAACCCGAAAGGTCTTTCTTCACCGATTTAGGGGCCAATATGACTAAACAAATACTCCAAGAAGTCAGGGTTTTCTCGCCTGCGACCGTGGCCAATGTGGCCTGCGGCTTCGATGTGCTCGGTTTCGCCATCGAACTACCGGGCGACGAGATCATCGTTCGGTCTTCGAGCCAGCCCGGTTTCCGCATCACTAAGATTACGGGAGACGATGGGCGCCTGCCGCTCGACCCTAAGTTGAATACGGCCGGTGTCGCCGCTTTGGATCTGTTACGTCACTTGGGTCGGACCGACCTCGGTATTGAAATGGAAATTCATAAGCAGATGCCTTTCGGCAGCGGCTTGGGTTCCAGCGCCGCGAGCGCAGTCGGCGGTGCCTTTGCCGTGAACCAGCTCCTCGGCGAACCTCTGACCCGTCGGCAGCTATTACCTTTCGTCGTCGCTGGCGAAGCCGCCGCCGATGGCGCTTGGCATGCGGACAATGTCGGGCCTTGCCTGCTCGGTGGCATCACGCTGATTCGCTCCAATGCGGAGCTCGACGTGCATAATATTCCGATCCCGCAGAACCTGTGGGCAGCCGTGGTGCACCCGGATATCGTCGTGCTGACAAAGGTTGCGCGTGAGATTATGCCGCGGCACATTCAGTTGGAGACGGCGACCCAGCAGAGCGGTAACCTCGGCGGCCTCATTTGCGGCCTGTACCAGAGTGACTACGCGCTCATCGGGCGTTCGGTGCATGACCTCATCGCTGAGCCCCACCGCCAGCGTCTGATCCCGGAGTTTTATCGCGCCAAGCGCGAAGCCCTAGCGGCGGGTGCCCTGGGTTTCTCGATCTCCGGTGCCGGCCCCAGCGTCTTCGCCTTGTGCGAAGGCGAAGCCACGGCCCGCCAGGTCGCTGCGGCCGTCGCCACCGTCTTTGAGTCGGTGCCGATTAAGGCCACCCAGTACGTTTCGCGTATCAATCCTCAGGGCGTCCATGTCCTCTCCCAGAAGTAACCTCGAGTTCGTCTCGACGGCCGATGCCGCGCAGCGCGCTAGCCTGCGTGAGGTGCTCTTGGCGTCGATGCCCGGTAAGGGCGGGCTCTGGGTGCCGTCCGTCATCCCGCAGCTGCCCGCCGGCTTTATCGCCGCCCATCAAACCGCCGCCTACGCCGACCTCGCCGAGGCGGTCATCACGCCGTTCCTCCAAGCAGAACTGGGGGCCGATGTCTTGCACCGCCTCTGTCAGGAAGCGTTCAATTTCCCCGTGCCCTTGGTGCATCCCCCAGGTTTCACAGGGCAGGCGGCCGACCGCATTCAAGTCCTCGAACTTTTCCAGGGCCCCTCGGCCGCGTTCAAGGATTTTGCCGTTCGCTTATTGGTGCGCGTCACCGCTCACGTGCTCAGTGCCGAGTACCCGCGTTTCACGATTCTCGCCGCTACTTCGGGCGACACAGGCGGAGCCGTCACGGAAGCCTGCGCCGGTATCCCTGGCGTCCGCGCCGTCGTCCTCTATCCCCGCATCGGCGTCAGCCCAGTGCAGGAGTCGCAGATTGCCCGGGCCCGTCCGGGCGTCGTCGCCCTCTCGGTCGACGGCACCTTTGATGACTGTCAGGCCTTGGTTAAGCGTGCGTTGGCGGATGACTCCTTACGTCGTGTCGGCCCGCTTCTCACGGCGAACTCAATCAACCCGATACGCCTCATCGCGCAGGTCCCGTTTGCCTTCCATGTCCGTCGTCAGTTGGCCGCCGGTCGTCGACTCGGTATCGTTGTTCCCTCGGGCAACTTAGGAAACGTCGGTGCCGTCCAACTAGCCCGTCGGATGGGCCTGCCGGTGGACGTCCTCGTCGCGGCGACGAATATCAACTCACCGTTACCAGCGCTTTTTGCCACCGGGCAGTATCAGCCTCGCCGTTCGACGCCGACAGCATCTAACGCCATGGATATCGGTGCCCCCAATAACCTCGATCGCTTGCTCGCTTGGCGACAGGGAGGTCCCGCGGTCTCGGCCGTCACCGTCGACGATGCCGCCACCCTGGATACGATGCGTCGCGTGCGCTCGGCTGGCGGTTATATCCTTTGTCCGCATACCGCCGTCGGCTGGAAGGCGGCGGAAGACCTTTTGGCGCAGCCAGGCAATGGCGACTTAGACGTCGTGGTTTTCGGGACGGCTCACCCGGCCAAGTTCCCTGATGTCCTGCAGGCCGCCTTTGGCGATAGCCGCGCCGCGACTTTCCCGTACGAGTTGCCGAAGCCGGATCCGCTGAGCATCGGCAACGATTACGAGGCCGTGCGTCGCATCCTCGATTCGACGCAGGGCTTCGCCTAAGCGGGTTCTAGCGGGCGTTTACTTCGCTTCGGACTTCGCGGCCGGGGCCGGGGCGTCCTTCTTTTCCTTGGCCTGCTCGATGACGATGATGCAACCGGAGAGGCCGAGGCTGAGTAGGAGCAAGAGGACGGCGGTGAATTTCATACCCCTAGTACAAGCACCCTCCACGGCGTTGGCAAGTCCGGCCAATAAAAAGGCCGCCTCAGAAGGCGGCCTTGGGTCGGTAAGCCGGTGGCTTATTCTGGTTCCGCGACCGCGAAGGTCACGTTGGTGATGTCGGCGCGGGCCAGGACATCGAGCACGTTGATCACGCGCTCATACTTGGCGGCCTCTTCGGCTTGTACCGTGATGAGTAGCTTGGTCTTGGACTGCTTCGCGGCCGTGGCCATCTTCATCATCTCGTTATAAAGGCCATCCAAGGTCTTGTCGTTGGGCAGACCGACGGGGTCCTCGTTGATGGTGATGGCGCCGTTTTCCGAGACCCCGATGGTAATCTCATCCGGCATCTCGGTTTCCTTGGCCGTCTCGGCATTGCCGGGAAGGGTTGTCTTGAGTTCGTGTTCTACCTTCACCGCACCAGCCATCACCATGAAGAAGAGCATGATCACGAAGACCACGTCGATCATCGGGGCGATTTGAAAGCCGGCGTCAGACGGCATTTCCGTGGGGGCACGTTTCATGGCTTATTCTTCGCGGTTAAGGCCCGAGAAGGCGATGTTGTCGATACCCGCTTCGGCGCCCCACTCAAGGGCTTTGGAGATGTACTTCGCATGGCACTGGCGGTCGGCGCGGATGAGCAGGCGGAACTTCTCGTTCGTGCCCTTACGGGCTGCCAATTCCTTGGCGATACCATCCTTGTCATTGATGTCCAGTTCCCGGTCGTCGAGTTTGTATTTCGCCTGGCCCGTGTTCTTGTCCCAAGAGATATTGATCAGGCCAGCAGCGGCCTTGTCATCACGTTTCACGCCGTGGGAAGCCACGGGCAACGAGATATTCTTATCGACCTTGAGGACTTGGGCCGAGGTGATCGACATGAAGAAGATCAGCAGCACCAAGAGGACGTCGATCATCGGCGCCACCTGGAACTCGGGTTCCCCTTCTCCGCCTCCGCCTCCGCCTGCCATGGTTCGTGTGTGGGTTTAAGGGGTGAAAGAAACCTTAGGCCTTGGGGGCGAATTCAGGGGCGACTTCAGCCGGCGATGCATTCCAATCGGGCTTCGCGGCGTAGATCACTTCGTCACCAATCGCGTGGCCAGCGACTTCGTCGTAAGGGAAGGCACGGAAGAGGCCCGTGACGATCTCTTGGATGTCATGGATGCCCTTGGTGATACGATTACGGAGGAGGTAGTAGCAGATGAACGCTGGGATAGCGATGAAGAGGCCCGAGGCGGTTGCCACGAGCACTTCGCCGATAGCACCGGCGAGTTGGGAAGGGTCACCCACGCCCGAGGAGCCGAGCTTATCGAAGGCCTTCATCATGCCTGTCACGGTACCGGTGAGGCCGATCATCGGCGTGCAGACGCCGATGACGGAGAGGTAGGAGGCGCGGCCCATGAGTTCGCCTTGGATACGCGAAACTTCGGAGATGATGGCTTCTTCGGTCATGACCTTACCATCTGGAGTAAAGGCGACGCCGGCGCGGACGACTTCAGCGACGGGTGAGCCAGCGTTCTTGGCGAAGTTGTAAGCACCAGGGTAGTCGCCGCGCTGGAAGAGCGAGCGGAGCTGGGTGACGTGGCCAGCCGGATAGAGCTTGCCGACGCTCGTGCGAATGTAGCCATCGACAATGAACCAGATCATGGCCACGGAGGCGATGGTGATGGGGTACATGACCCAGCCGCCTTCGTTAAAGAGGTCGAGGAGGGTCTTTTCCTTGACGCCGCCTTCGGCCGCGGAGGCAACGACGGTCATCAGGCCGAGGAAGGCGAAGGTGAGCAGGGAGGAGCGGAGTTTCTTCATGGGGAAGCGACGGGTATGGGGATGATTTAGTTCGGGATTAGAAAAGGAGCAAGGTCTCACTTATTACCTTCGTTGTTATTGGCGTTATCGGCCTTCGGCGCATCAGGCTTGGCGGTCGCATCAGGGATGACGGCGGCATCCTTGATCTTGGCAGCCTCGGCCTCGGCGGCGAGGCGGTCTTCCTTGGGGAGGAGTTTCTTCGCCTCCTCGGCCTCTTTGGAGACCGGGAACGTGGCAATCAGGTCGCGGAGGTATCGGTTAGAGATTTCTTCCAGCCGTTGCTCCTTGGTGGCGGGGCTATCCATGCCCCGGAAGGACCGGGCGGCGCCGAGCATCGCTTTAGGGAGGTGCTCAGCCTGAGCGCCATAGAAGACTGGCACCCGGAGGTAGGTATTCATGGCCGCCTCGTATTTCTTGGTGGCGAGGAGTGAGCCACCTTTGACGATGTGCAGGCGGGCGAGGACGTCCGGGTCGTCCACCTTGGTGATGAGATCCGTGGCCTCGGAGATGACCGTGTCATGCTCGCCGCGGCGGGCTCGTTGCATGAGGCGGGCCAACTTAATCTTATTGGCTAGCTCAGGACTCGAGCCGTCATCGTTCTTTTCGAGGTTATCGAGGAAGGCGCCGATGACCGCGTCGTTTTCCAGCCGGTCGAGCGCATCCAATTTCACCATGGAGGCCTTCAGCCAGAGGGAGCCTGGGATCTTCTTGAAGGCATCAAAGAATTTGATGATGGGTTCGATGCTATCGAGGGCCTTGCTGGGCTCGCCGCGGCTGACGAAGAGCTGAGCTTCCGTGAGCTTATCAACAGTAGGCCAGACGATGCTTACGACTTCCGTAAGTTTGCGGGTGGACTCGATGTCGGTGCCGCCGGAGTTAATGGTGCGAACTACCGTGCCCTTAAGGCTGCTAATCGTGCCTTTCTTCGGGTCGCTCACCGGCTTGGGGGGGACGGACGTATCCAACTTGAACGGGTCATTCACTTCCCAGCGTTCGCCGCCCTTGAAGATGAGGGCTTGGCCAAAGGATTGGGTGGCCGCACAGAGGAACGCGGCGGTCAGGAAGGAGCGGACAGCGGGACGCATGGTCGTTTAGAGTTTGGCCGAAAGGGTGCGGGCTTCGGCGGCCTCAGGGGTGTCTTTGATGCGGTCTTTGGTCAGCATCTCCGTAATGAGTGCCTTCGCCTCCGTTTTCTGGTCCAGCTTGGTGGCGAAGAGGCGGGCGGCTCCTAGGTAGGCTTTAGCCGACCAGAGTTCGTATTTCTTCCAGGCTTGGTAAGTGCGACGGTAGTAGGCGACCGCTTCGTTGTTATGGCCTTGGCGTTCTTCCATGAGGCCGAGCCAATAGAGGCAACCGGCGGTGGTCTCCCCTTTCCACTCCTTGGTCTTGGCGATTTCCTCGAATTCCTTCTTGGCCTCGTCGTATTTCTGGGTTTCCGCGAGCGCGCGGGCCTTGGTGAAGCGGATGTCCTTCTCTTTCGACATCACGACCCCGTTGTCGATGGCTTCGGCACAGAGTTCGAGGGCTTCCTTGTACTTTTTCTGAATCAGGCGGATTTCCGCCAGGCCGGCGAAGCCGTAGTCAGCGTATTCCGAGGAGCGATGGTGCTCCATGATGTATTGGAAATAACCTACGGAGTTCTTGGTCTCGCCCTTGGCCAGCATGTGGTCGCCAACGATCGCCAAGATGGTCGGGCTGAGTTCCTCGGCCTTGTAGTTGGCGGAGATCTTCTTGAAATAGAAGTCCGATTTGACGGGGTCGCGGAGGAAGGCGGCTAACTGGCCCTTCGCGAAGAAACCGCGGGCCTGGGCGATGAGGGAATCCTTATTTTCCTCGAGGCGCAGGAGCTTGGTGATTTCGTCCTCGGCGTTGGCCGCGGTGTAGGCATTCGGGTCGAGGGTCGCACCTGGCTTCACGCGCTTCACCTTGCGGGCGAGCTTTTCGGCCAGGAATAGGACGAGCTTTTCAGAGCCCTCCTGCTTGCGGTCATTGATGGACTCGGCGACGGCGGTGGAGAGGATCCCGAGGGCTTCGGTCTTGGCGGCGAGGACGCTGGCCTGACGCGCCTTCTCCACGACGGCGAGTTCGGCCGCGAGTTCGGTGGAAAGCGTGGTAACGGCCGCCTTGGCGGCGGCGACGTCGGCGGGCTTGCCGTCGGACTTCAAGAGGTCATCCACCTTCTTGCGGGCTGCGGCGAGCTGGGCGCTGAAGCGCTTCTGGACGGCTTCGGCCTGCTGGGCGAACTCGGGTTTGTCCCCCATGCGTTCGGTGGCCTTGATGACCTCGTAGAGGTAGTTGAGCGACTTCGGGTCAGCATGGTCCCAATCGTAGACTTCCTTGTAAAGGTCGCGCATGCGGGCGTGCTCGCCGCGTCCAGGCAGGAGTTTGCCGAGTTCGCGGAGGACGAATTCTAAGGCATTGGTGTTGGTCCGGCCGGAGCGAGCTGCTGCGATATAGGCTTCAATGGCCTTGACGGTGTGGGCTTCCTTTTCCTTCTCCAGTCGCTCCTTCTCGGCCTTGTACTTGGCCTTCAGGGCGGGCTCGGCGTTCGTGCGGAGGTTTTTGTCCGCCGTCGAGATGTCTTTGTCTAACTCCGTCGCGAGGCGAATCTCAGCGTCGCCGATGAGCGTGTGGACCTCCGGGACCTGGTTGACAATGCTTTCGACCTTACTGACGCCGTAATCGCGTAGCCACTCATTGCAGAGGGTGATGGTGGCTGGGATTTCGGGCGGGTTGACACCGAACTTGACGATGGCTTGGCGGTAGCGGACGTCGGCGAGGTACTCACCCTTCGGGTAGGCCTTCTGGTATTCATCAAAGCCGACCTTGGTTTCCTTGAACTTGCCTTGGTAGAACCAGCACAGAGCGTTCATGTACATCGCCTGTTCGCGCGCAAAGGAGCGCTGGTACTTCTTGAGGAACTCGTCGAGGGAGATACGGGCCTTATCCCAGTCGACGTGGGAAAAGTGGCAGCAGGCGATACGGAAGTCGATTTCCTCCAGCGTGGCTGGATCGATTTTCTTCACGTTGGCCTTGGCCCAATTGTAGTGGCCGATGGCTTCTTCGAATTCTTCGCGGTCTTGGGAAATTGTACCGAGGATGACGGCCACCATGGAGACTTCTTCGGCGTCCGGGTACTTGGCGAGGAACTCCTTGCACTTCGCCTGGGCCTCGCTGTTGCGGCCAATTTCGCGGAGGGCGAGGATGTAGTAGTAGTAAGCGCCGGAGACTTTGGAGAAGCCGGGGTTGTTCTCGAAGATGTCACGGAAGGCCACGAAGGCTTCCCAAGGGCGCTTGAGCTCGAGGAGGCAGAGGCCAATCCGGTATGAGATGAAGGCGTCGTAGTCCTTATTCTTTTCGAAGTCGCTCTGGATAGTCTTGAAGCTTTCCAGTTCGGCGCGGGCCTTCTCGATCTTCTCGGTGGCCTCCGGTGTTGGCTTGGGGTTGTCCTTTACGATTTTGTCCAAGTCCACCTGCTTTATCTCAACGGCCTTCGTGACCGAACGGCTGACGGTGGCGCGCCGGAGAGCGCCCTGGTAGCTGGCGAGCGCTTGGCGATAGAGTTCGTCCTTAGCCTTCTGTTCGGTGGCGGCTTCGCCCGCCTCGAAGCGGGCGTCGCCAATCTCGACCCGCTGAAAATTCGAGCGAACAATCTCCGACGGTGAGCCCGTGCTCTTGGCGTCGATTTCAGCCTTAAGCTGTTCGGCTTCCTTGACGAGACCGAGCTTGGTGTAGACTTCGACCAAGCGCATGCCGCCTTCGCGGGCTTCCGGCGTGCCCAGCCCGCCGGAAGTAACTTGCTTCAGTAGGCCGACGGCTTGGCCGAGGGCTTGCTTTTTATCCTCCTCCGAGCCGCTCTTCGACTTTTCTTCGACGATGCGGGCGGACAGGGTGTAAGCGTTGACGCGGTCCTTGGGCTGAACCAGCGGGTTGGTGCGCAACATCTTGAGCAGGTCGAGGGCAGGGTCCCACTTGGACTGGTTGGCGTAGACTTCGACGAGCGTTAGCTGCGCGACGCCGCGCATATTGTCGTTGTCGTCGATAATTCTTCCCGTGCCTTCGGGGTATTTCGTCAGGAAGGTGTTCAGTTCGGTGTCGGCCTTCACCCAGTCCTTCATCAGGTAATAGGTGCGGGCCCGATGGAAGCAGACGGTCGCCTGCATGGCCGGCCCCATGTTCGCGACTTTCTTTTCCAGGTCTTCGAGGTTCTTCAGCGCGGCAGCAAACTGCTTTTTATCGATCTCCCCCATCGTCTTGTTGTACTGCGCGGTCATCGGGTCCTCTTGGACTTTGGCCGCGGCGGGGGCGCCTTGGGCGCGCAGGGGTGTGGTCGCTGGGATGATAGCGATAAGAACGGCTAGGATGGCAGCTTTGGCCAACTTGTAGGTGCGAGACTCTGGGGTAACCATCGGAGAATAGGTGAGGTGGGGATGCCTCTGTGGGGTGCCTCTGAAAATAGCCCTTCTCGGGGGATACTGCCAAGCACTATCCCCCGATTTTGTTCCCATTATTGTGACGGAATGGCTCCGTTACGGAGATGAGATTAAATACTCAGCGGTTAGGCTTCAGGGCGCTGCCGAGGAGAGTCTCGAAGTGGGGCTCTTGGACCTCCTTCGCGACGACCCTCACTTCGGAGTGGGTAAAGCCTGCTTCCTCGATCCAGTCGTGCAGGTCGTTTTCCTTAAAGCCCAGCCAGCGGTCGGCGTAGAGCTCGCGCGCCTTCTCAAAACGGTGAGCCCGGAGGTCCAAAATGAGCAGGCGCCCACCCGGTTTCAGGATGCGGAAGGCCTCCGAAAGGGCTTTCCGCGGATTTTCCGCATGGTGGAGGGCCTGGCTGAGGAGGGCGAGGTCGACACTCCGGTCCTTCAGAGGGACTTTTTCGATATCCCCAAGGACGTAGTCTACATTCTTAAGTTCTTCTTTATCAGCAAGTTCCCTTCCAAGTTCGACCATTTTGGGGGAGTTGTCTACGCAGTGGACGAATTCGGCCTGCCGGGCCAATAGTCGTGAAACAGTGCCGTCGCCGGAACCGAGGTCAGCGATGCGTACTTTCGGGGCTAAGAGCAGGAGCATTTGGCCAATCGACTCCCAGGAGCGACCGGGGCAGTAGTTCCGGCCGAGGCGGTCGGCCACGAGGTTGAAGTACTGCTCTGATTTGCGCCGCCGTTTTTCAGCGAGTCGCTTGAAGGCGCGTTGGTCCGCTAGGGTCGCGGCGTCCTTGGCGGTTGCGGCCAGCGCAGCCTCAAGGATCTGGTTCACGCCGCTCGGTAGGTTCGGCGTCAGGGCGTAGTAAGAGTGCTTCCCGTCGCGGCGGTCGGCGGCGAGGCCAGCCTTGCGGAGCAATGATAGGTGGGTCGAGATGCGCGATTGGCGCATGCCGAGGATTTCTTGCAGTTCGCCGACGGAGAGTTCGCCCCTGGCTAGGAGGAAGAGTATCCGCGCCCTAGTAGGGTCGGCGAGCAGGCGCAGGGATTCCCAAGGGTCGGGCATGGGCTCACCTTGGAGGCCCTTCGCCTCCATGTCAAAAGAGGAAGCCCTGGAAAACCAGGGCTTCGTCGAGTCGCTCTGGTGAGAGCTTACTTCTTTTCCACCCAGCGGCGGATCGAGAGGATTTTCCAGTTCTCGGTCTTACCGTTGATGTTGGTCGTGAAGGATTCTTCCAACTTTCGGTTGAGGAACTGCTTAGCCAGTGGGGAAACGTAGGCCAAGATGTTCAGCTCAGGCTGTCCGTCCCAGGCGCCGAGGATGTCGTAGGTAATCTCGGTCTTGTCCGAGTCGCGCAGTAGCTTGACGGTCGAGCCAATCGAAACGAGGGCGGTGGTGGCTTCGGTGAAATCGGTGACGCGAGCCTTCTTCAGCATCGCGTCGAGTTCAGCCCGACGGCCGGAAAGGGTATCGTGATCCTGGCGGGCCATCTTGTACTCGGAGTTCTCGCGCAAGTCGCCGTGCTCCTTGGCAATCTGGATCGCTTCCTTCACCGCAGGCAACTTGACCTGCACGATGTCGGTGAGTTCGGCTTCGCGGGCTTCCTTGCTCACCTTCGAGACGACCAGTTCCTTCTCGACGTTCGAGTCGTCTTGGCGGGACTGGACGAGGCGCTGGACGTGCGGCTCAATCTTGGCGAGGCGCGCAAGGAGCGAGTTCTTCGTCATCTTGTCGAAGCCTTGGTTGCGCAACATGATGCGAGCCAAGTCGAAGATGGTTTCGCTGTCGGCCTGTTTGCCGCCAGTCGGCGCAATAATGTCGGAGATGAGGGCCTTATCCTTGATAAGCTCGTTGGCCAGCGGGATGCGGGCGGTCGAGTTCGACTCGAGGGCTTCGGTGTCGATGCTCGAGAGGATGGAACCGAGGAAGCTCGGGACAATCAGCGGGGCAACGATTTCAGAGTACTTCTTGGAGTCGCGATTCTTGATGACCCAGATGATGACCGGCGGGCGAAGTTCGCGGGTTTCGAGCCACTGCGCAAAGCGCTGGCCGACATGGGCGCTGAGGCCCGCGTCACACAGGTAGGAGATGCACTCCGACACAAGCTTGGCGGAGCCGCTCTTGGTGCCGCCGATGTCGCGGTTGCGGAGGAGGTCGAAAGCGCGGTCAGACCAGTTATCGCCGTGGTGCGCCCGAACAAGGTCGAGGAGGCTGCGGATTTTCTCGGTCGTGTGCGGAATGCTCAGGGCCACGTGCGCGAGGTCGTTCTCGTCGCAGAGGGCGATGATGTCCGAGGCCGTGGGGCTGAAGGTTTCGACGGTTTCAACCGCGGTGCGGAAGAACTTGTCGCGGTTCCAGATGGCACAGAGTACCTTTGGGAGGTTAGCCGAGCGGCGTAAGCCAGTTAGGCCAGCGACAGCCTTAGCGAGGTCGCTCGAAACCTTAGCGAGGTTGGCTTCGGTGGCGGCCGAGCGGGTCTCGGCGGAAGAACTCTCGGCGAGTTCTTCGAGGAGGCCCAACTTGCGCTCGAAATTCGGGGCGAGTTCGTACTGGGCAAAGAGGTCTTCGCCGAGGTCAACTGGGGCTTCGAGGAGGGCGTAGTTACCACCCTTGCGCTCGGGGATGAGGATGGCGCGGTCCTTGCGGAGAGCGGCGCGACCCTTGGTCCACCAGGCCTTGAAGGCGGCGGCCCGATCCTTGCCCGAGGCGAGGGAGGCGAAGTGGACACGCTCGAGGTTGGCTTCGAGGGCGTAAGAGGAACATTCACCCGTCGGGAGCTCGGCGAGGAGCGCCTTCACGAGACCAGCGGGGTCGTCGGAGACGAGGACCGCTACCTTGGCCTTGCCTTCATCGGAATAGGCTTGGGCAATGAGGGAACTGGGCTCGATGATTTCAATCTTTCCGGAGAAGAAAGCGGCATCCATGGCATGGCCTTTCTTAGCCTGTTCAGGGAAGTCGACGGTGAAGCGGTTGGTCGCAGCGTCGAAGGCACGGATGATGCCGATACCCCAAGCTTGGTGGAGGCAGAATCCAGTCTGTCCTTCGGATACCTTGGTCTTGGTATTCTCCAGAGCGTTGATTTTTCCACCTTGTGGGTTGGGGGCCTTGTTGCTCATTGCAAAAAGTGGTTTTGGGCATAACAAATCGCACTTGCAAGCAGGAAGGCGGGTCCGCCTCGGACCCCGCTCGATCGCCCGCCACTCCGCCGCGCTAAACCATGGCTTTTAAGCCCGAAAAACCCTCCATCCATGGAGAGACGCCCGATAGCCTCGGTGCGCGCCTCGCCGAGGCCGGCCACCCCCGCTACCGGGCAGGTCAGGTCTTTGCCTGGCTCTACCCCAAGCGGGCCGAAAACGCCGAGGTGATGACCAATCTACCAGCCGACTTAAGGTCTTGGCTTACAGATAATTACGACTTTAATTGTGCGGAGGTTTTGGGCAAGAAAACGGCCTCGGACGTCACCCAGAAGCTCTTGCAACGCCTCCGCGACGGTTCCCTCATCGAGACCGTTATTATCCGCGCGCCGATGGAGGGCGTGGGGCAGGATAAGTCCCGCCGGACGATCTGTATCTCGACCCAAGTGGGCTGCGCCTATGGCTGCAAGTTTTGTGCCTCAGGGCTCGAGGGCTGGAAACGAGACCTATCCGTGGGCGAAATTGTCTCCCAGCTTGTCCAGGTCTGCCGCATCGAGGACCAAACCGACCCGATTCGGGCCGCCGAGGGGTTGGCATCTTTCGATAATATCGTGGTCATGGGCATGGGCGAGCCGCTCGCCAACTACGATAACCTACTGGCTGCCCTCAAGGCGGTGAACGCCCCCTGGGGCTTCGGCTTTGGTGCTCGTCGCATTACCATCTCCACTTCCGGGGTCGTCCCGAAGATTCTCAAGCTGGCCGAGGAGGATCTCGGTTTCCGTCTCGCCATCAGTCTCCACGGTGCGACCAACGAGGTGCGCGAACAGATCATGCCGGTGAACCGCAAGTACCCGCTCGAGCAACTCATCCCCGCGGCGAAGGTCTTCGCTCGTACGCACGGGCGCATGCTCACGCTGGAGTTCATCCTCATCGCGGATATCAACGATTCCCTCGATCAAGCCCGTAAGCTCGCGGTCATCGCGCGCGATTTGCACGCGCACGTGAACCTCATCCCTTATAATACGGTCCAAGGCCTGCCGTGGGTGCGCCCATCCATTACTCGCCAAGATCGTTTCGTGAAGGAGCTCCGTGCACTGGGCGTCACCGCGACGTTGCGCCGTGAGAAGGGCCACGACATCGATGCGGCCTGCGGTCAGCTGCGCCTGCAGAAAGAAAAGACATTAGGCGCCGATTCCTCGCCGCCCGCCGCGGCTTAAGCCGTCAGCCCAGCGACGAAAGCCTTCCGGTCCGGGGCCTTGAAGAACGCCGTACCGGCCACGAGCGTATCGGCACCAGCTTCGCGGCAACGCCGGCCCGTCTCGGCGTTGACGCCGCCGTCCACTTCCAGACGGAAGTCGAGGCCGCGCGCTCGCCGTTCGGTCGCGAGGAAGCGGATGCTGTCGAGGACTGCTGGGATAAAGGCTTGGCCGCCGAAGCCTGGAAAGACGGTCATGCAGAGAACGAGGTCAACCGCGTCGAGGTAAGGTAAGAGCCGGCGGGGGTCGCCGTCAGGGTTCATGGCAATGCCCGCCTTGAGTCCGGCGGCTTTGATGGCCGTCAGCGTCTGGCCCATGTCGTGCTCAGCTTCAATATGCACGGTGAGCCGCTCAGCGCCAGCTTGCGCAAACGCAGCGACAAAGCGGTCCGGATGCGTGATCATCAGGTGGACATCAAAATGTAGTTTCGTTAGAGGACGGAGATCAGCGACGACCTGCGGGCCGAAACTAATGTTGGGCACGAAGTTCCCATCCATGATGTCGAGGTGCACCCACGTCAGCCCAGCGTCTTCGATCGCGCGGATACCAACGATGAATTCGCCGTGGTTGGCGGCGAGGAGGGAAGGAGCAACGACCGGGGTGGGCATATTACCAAGCGGTGGTAGCGGCCTCGCGAATCTGCGTGGAGAGGTCGCTCAGGAGTCCTGGGGCGAGGCTGCGTTCCTCGGAAGCGGAATCACCCGTGATTTGGAGCGTAGCAACCGAGGTGAAGTCACGGTCCTTGAAGAGGAGTTTCTTGCCACCGTCGGTGGTGAGCGTGCAGCGCGCTACCATCGTCACGCGGTAGCTCGAGTAGCTGTAGGCATCGGTCGACTTAGTCGTCAGGCCGACCCGGCGGTAGGTGATGACTTCGACGTCGAGTTTGGCGCCGCCCGGGCCGACCTTGATGCGGGGATCCCGGCCGAGGTCTTCGACGAGCTTTTCCTGAAAGATGGCCTGGAGTCCCGGACGGGCCGTGGCATTGCGAATCGGCAGCACCTCGATACGGGAGAAGGCCGGCTTCGGCCCACCGAGCTGGTAGGCGGAGCAGCCCGCGAGGAGCGCGGCGGCGAAGAGAGGAAAGAAGCGCATCAGCGGCGTTCCGGTTCGGGGGCGGACTTCGGCGCTCCCTTGCCGAAGCCGAGCACGTCGAGTTCCTCGCCGACTACCGTCGGTTTGGTATCCCCGGACGTGCGCGGACGCGGGTAGACGCCGAGTAGACTGTCGGCGAAGGATTTCGGTGGCGTGGGGTTCGCTTGGATCTCGGCGAGCAACGCTTCCGCCTCTTTGGCGGCTTCTGATTCTGGCGCGAGGGTGCGGCAAGCGTTGGCCATCAGCTTGGCGGCTTCAGGGTTATTGCGTTTAAACCAATAGAATTTTCCGAGGTTAAGGCGGGCGCGGGCGGCCCGGTCGCGGAGCAACTTAATCTGTTCGGGGGACTGTTGGGCGCGGGGGTTCCCAGGAAACTGGGCGGCCAGCGTGCGCCAGTGGTCGGCCGATTCCAGAGTAGTGGCTTGGTCGAAGTCCGGTCCCAGTGACTCTGCACCGCGCAGTTTGGCGAGGCGCTCTAACGCTTCGGGGGCATGCTTCGAGGTGGCGTAGTCGCTCACGATGCGCTCCAGCATCTCGCTGTAGACTTCCTTGCGGTCTTCGCGCTCAGCCAGCCGGGCGGCATGGATCAGGCTCTCTTCGGCGACCGCCCCGATGGGGGCAACCTTCAGGATCTTATCGTAGACGGTCAACGCGTGTAGGGGGTCTTTGAACCAAGGGAACCAGCCACCGAGGTGGCGACGTTCGCCGCGTTCGTATTGGCCGGCCAAGTCGAAGGCGAGCCGCACGGCTTGACCAAATCCAGAAAAGCTCGAGTGAGTCTTAAAGATAACATCGAGGTCGGCCTCCGTGTCATCGAATTGGCCTCTCTGGGCATAGAGGCGCGCGCGTCCGAGGAGGGCGACTGCTCCCGCGTCGGTGCCAGCTTCCTCTTTAACCAGTTTATTCCAGAGTGCCATGGCGGCGCGGTCTTCGCGCATAATCGACAAGTTCTCGGCTTGGTCGATAGTCATGAGGACTTCGCTGGCGCGGGTCGGCGGATAAGTGTCGGAAACAGAACCGGGCTTGAGGCGCCAGCCACCGTTTTCATGGATGAGTTCGGCTGAGACCGAAAGGCTCAGCAGGCAGCAGGCTGCGAGAAAGGTTTTAATGACGAGGTTCATGCCAGCGGAGAAGGGTTGCGCCCCAAGTGAGGCCGGAGCCGAACGCAACGAGCAGGACGAGGTCGCCGTGCTTGATTTGGCCGTTCCGCCAAGCCTCTTCGAGGGCGAGCGGAATCGAGGCGGCGGAGGTGTTGCCGTAGCGTTCGAGGTTTGAAGGGAAGCGATCGAGGCCCACATTTAGTTGGCTGGCGACGGCTTCTAAGATGCGGTAGTTGGCTTGGTGCGGGATGAACCAAGCGACTTCGTCGGAGCTCACGCCGCACTGCGCGAGGACGCGCTGGCAGGATTCCGACATCACGCGGACGGCGAGTTTAAAGACTTCCTTACCGTTCATACGGAGGCAGTGCTCGCGGTCAGCCATGGTTTGGGCGGTGGCTGGCTTGGCGGAGCCACCAGCGACGCAGTGGATAAGCTCGGCGTTAACCCCGTCGGATCCCAGTAGGTTGCCGAGGATGCCGACTCCTGGGACATCGGTGGTTTCAATGACGGCGGCCCCCGCCCCATCGCCGAAGAGGACGCACGTGGTGCGATCCTGCCAGTCCATGACGGTTGAAAGCTTTTCAGTGCCGACGACCAGAGCCCGACGATAGCGTCCGGAACGGAGCATGTCCGTGCCAACTTGGAGGGCGAAGACGAAGCCCGAGCACGCGGCCGAGACGTCGAAGGCCGGGATGTCGCGACGGAGGCCCAACTTGGCTTGGAGTAAGCAAGCCGTGGAAGGGAAGGGCACGTCGGGCGTCATCGTCGCGACGATGAGTAGGTCGATGTCGGCGGGATTTACCCCGGCATTCTGCATCGCATGCGCAGCGGCCTTGGCACCCATGTCCGAGGGATTCTCGTCCGGCGCAGCGATGCGGCGCTCGGAAATACCCGAGCGTGTCTTGATCCACTCATCGTTGGTGTCGACGAGCTTGGATAGGTCGTCGTTGGTCAACTTCCGCTCGGGAGCGTGGACTCCGACGGAGCGGATGAAGACTGATAGCGCGGCAGTGCTCATCAAGGCCTGTGAGAAAACACCCGCTGGGGCGGGAAGGGAACACTAAAACCTTAGACGACCTCGGGGTTGGCCAAAATCACCGCATTTGCCTCAGCTAACCCCGCCAGCATGCGGTGGCCAGTGCCATGGCCAAGGGCTTCGTAGCCTAGGCGGATAGCACTGGCGATGCCTTGACGGTTACTGGAGCCGTGTGCCTTCATGACGAGGCCGCCCAAACCGAGCAAGGGGGCTCCGCCGTAGCGTTCCGGCTTCAGTTTACCCTTTAACTCACGAAGCAAGGGGAACATCGCAATACCGCCGGCCAAGTAGACGGGGTTGCGCTTCACTTTGCTGCCAATCATGTCACGGACCATGTAGACCAAGCCTTCCAAGGTCTTGAGAATCACGTTACCCGTGAAGCCATCGGTGACAACGACGTCACAGCAGTCGCCAAAGACATCGAAGCCTTCGACGGGTCCGACGTAATTAATCTTATCGCCCATCGCCTTAAGCAAGGTGTGGGTGCGGTTGATGCGCGCGCCGCCTTTCCCTTCTTCTGAGCCGACGGAAAGCAGGCCAATCCGGGGGTTGGCGATGCCGAGAGCGCTTTGCGCGTAAATGGAGCCGAGCACAGCGTTGTGGAGCAGGTGCTCAGGCTTAGCTTCGGGGTTGGCGCCGACGTCGAGTAACACGAAGTGGCCTTCGCGTCGTGGCATGATGGCCGCCAGGGCCGGGCGTTCGGCACCTTCCATGGCGCGAACTTTAATCGTGCCAGCAGCGACCAGGGCCTTGGTGTTGCCGGTTGAAACGACCGCATCGACTTCGCCTGCCTTCAGCATTTCTAAGGCGATCACCATGGAGGAGTCGCGCTTAGACTTGATTACAGTCATCGCAGCGTCGTCAGGGTTGACAACGCCAGGCGCGTGTCGGAATTGGATGCGCTTGTGGTTGAGGATTCGATTATCCATCGCCAACAGGCGTAGGTTATCCTCATGGCCGACCAAGATAAGCATATCCTCTGGGCCGACGATACCTTCGCGAATGGCTAAAGCCGCCCCGGCGACGGCTTCGGCGGGACCGAGGTCACCGCCCATGCAGTCTAAGGCAATCTTATGGCCGACGGGTGGGGTAACTTCGCTCATACGCTACGAGCGTGGGCCCGGAAAAGAGGCTTAAGCCTCGGTGTCGAGGACCTGACGGCCGCGGTACTTCCCCGTGGTGGGGTCGACGCGGTGGGAGCGACGGAGTGCGCCGGATTCAGCGTCACGCACGAGCTTAGGAGCGCGGAACTGGTTGGCGCCACGACGGAGGCGGCTGCGACGCTTGGACTGTTTACGTTTCGGATTTGCCATGGTTCTACGCTGGGATGAGGGTCGGTTCTACTCCTCCACCCCCCTCGGTCAAGCCCCCTTTCATGGGCTTGCACCCTCACTAGGTCGGGATTGGCTCTTTTCATGGCTTTAGCCCCTGCGCTTTTTCTCGATCGGGACGGAAATCTCATCGTGGACCACCACCACACCTGTGAGGTCCATCAAATCGCCCCAATTGCGGGGGTCAAAGAGGCTTTGGCGGCCTGTTTGCAGGCTGGGTATCGTCTCTTCATATTGACCAACCAGAGCGGCATCAATCGGGGCAAGTTTACTTGGAGCCAATACCACGCCTGCAACCGCCGTATGCTCGAGTTACTGGATCTGCCGACGCCAGGCATCCTAGAAATCAAGGCCGCCCCCGAAAGCCCCGATGAGCCTTCAATCTATCGGAAGCCCAGCCCGCAGTTTATTTTGGAGATGATCGCCAAGTACCGGCTGGACCCTACCCGCTGCTGGATGGTCGGCGATCGCATCACCGACTGGGATGCCGGTGAGAACGCCGGCATTCAATCCTGCGCCGTGCGCAGTGGGGCCGGTCGGCCCGAAGATTTCGTCTATGCCGAAAGCCAGGGGTTCACAATCCGTGCGGATTTCCCGGAGTTCGTCCGGATTGATCTGGGCCTGAAATTCTGAAAACAAAAAAGGACGAACCCGGAGGTTCGTCCTTTGATCGAATTCCCTAAGGGAATTAGGCCTTCGGCGCAGGAGCGTCTGGGCAGTTAGGGCACTTCTTTTCGCCGTCCTTCTTGGCCGGAGCGTCTTCAGCAGTGACCAAGGCCTTCGGCGCCGGAGCGTCTGGGCAGTTGGGGCACTTCTTTTCGCCGTCCTTCTTCGCAGGAGCTTCTTCAGAAACGATCAGGGCCTTCGGCGCCGGAGCGTCTGGGCAGTTAGGGCACTTCTTTTCGCCGTCCTTCTTGGCCGGTTCTTCGGCAAAGGAAACGACAGCAGCGAGCGCAAGGACGCTGGCGGAGGTGAGGATGAGTTTGAGGAACTTGGTGTTCATGGGAGGGACTTTCAATTTGGACGATGCGTCCCAACTGTCAATGGCCGCACCCACAATAAAGACCCCAGATTACTTTAGGCTTTTGCCCAGTTCGGTGAGTTTATCGGAGGCCAGAATCAGTCCCGTTCCGGGTAACCAATGGCTCCCACTGGTGGTGACGTAGACTTGAGAGGTCTTAACTGACTTAAGTTCTTTTACCACAATGATTTCCGACAATTCTTTTTGGCGGATTTTGGAGGGGCTGATGGGGGTGTTCTCCGGCTTAGAATCGATCCAGAGAATCGCATCGGGGTTGGTCTGTACCAAGATTTCCCAGTCGAGTTTGACCCAGGTGCCAGCTGGCAGGGGGGATTTAAAGCCCGCCGGCTTGAGCGCCTGAGACGTATAGGCGTCTGGTCCTGCCATCATGCCATCCCATACGAGCAAGAGGGTCCTCGGGCCACTCACGGCTGGCCGGTCCAGTTGAGCGCGTAATACCTGGGCGGCGGCCTGCTGGTGCGTGGCTGCACCCAGCAACTCGAGGTCGCGCGTCACGGAATCAGGTCCTTCGGTCTGCAGGATTATAACTTTCAACCCCGCCCGGGTACAGCGTTCGGCCCAGAGCGGGTTCGCTAAGCGCGGCAAAATTACCAAGTCCGGCTTGGCCTGCAGTAAGGTCTCTAGGTCGGGGTTGAAGGCATCGCAGGTCCGGACGGCAGGATGCGTTTTCGGGAGCGGACACCAACGGGTAGTCGCGACAATCTGCGATGCGCACCCGAGGTCCAAGAGGGTCTGCGTCGCGCCTGGGCTGTAGCTCGCGATGCGTTGCGGAGGTTCCGCGCCGCTCACCGCTACGCAGTAACTTAAACACCATAACCAGAACCAGCGCATCAGGCAGTCAGCGCGAACGCGAGGCGCACCGCCGCATCGAAACTTCCGCGCTCGGCGGTGCCTTGCCCCGCCAAGCCGTAGGCGGTGCCATGGTCGGGACTGGTCCGGACGTGCCGTAGGCCCAGCGAGAGATTGGCGGCCGAGCTGAAGTCCACGGTCTTCAAGGGCGCCAAGCCTTGGTCGTGGTAAATCGCCGCAACGGCGTCGAACTCCCCTTGCAGGTGGCGATGGAAAATGGTGTCGCCTGGGAGCGGGCCGCTGACGTCGTGTCCTTCCGCCCGTAGTCGCTCCACGGCGGGTTTGATGATGGCGTCGTCTTCCGTGCCCAGGAGACCGCCTTCGCCGGCGTGCGGGTTGAGGCCGCAGACGGCGATGCGCGGGCGGTGATCACCAAGTTTCTTCCGCAGGGCAAGCAAAGCGAGAACGGTGCGACGCACGTCTTCGCTCGTGAGCGTCGTAGCGACGGCGCGCAAGGGGATGTGCCACGTGACGAGTCCGACGGTGAGCCTTCCACCAGCGAAGGCCATGACGGGCGCACCGCCCCACTGGTGCGCGAAGAATTCAGTCTGACCAGGAAAGGTGTAACCGACGTCGGCGAGGCCCTTCTTATTGATGGGACCAGTCACGACTCCGCTGAAGCGTCCGCCAGTGGTACCGCGCGCCGCGAGTTCCATGGCTTCCAGCGCGATCAGTTGGCCCGCCGTGTCCGGCTGGCCTAACCGAGCTTCATAATCCGCGGGTCCGACGGCTTCGCCTCGACCAAGCCGAGCGATCCATTTCGCCGGGCCAATGGGGACGACCGTGGCGGCTAGTTCCGGGTGCGCTCGCAACCAAGATTCAATAAGCTCGGGGCCCACGCCCGCGGGGTCTCCGCACGTCAGGGCTAGTGGCAAACGGCTCATGCAGGTTGGATGAAGCGGCCACGCTTGCCGCCCAGGAAGAAGTGGAGGAACGCCCCGGCCTCCGGACTGAGGTATTCACCGCTCGTCACGCCGGCTTGTGCGAGGGCCGCGCAATTCCCGCCCGGTGTGTAAACTAGATGATAGGCTTTCTTGAGCTCGGCGACCGTCTCGAGCGGTAAGCCGCGGCGGCGGAGGCCTATGAGGTTCAAGCCCGCGCAAGCGTTACGTCCATAAGCCAAGGCGTTGGGCGGGACGTCCTCCGTGATAACCGCGTTACCCGAGGTCAGCGAGCCACCACCGATGCGGCAGAACTGATGCACGGCGACGCCGCCGCTGATGAAGGCGCGGTCGCCGACTTGGACGTGCCCGCCGAGCATGCAGCCGTTCGCGAGGATCACCTGGTCGCCGAGCTCACAGTCGTGGGCGACGTGTGCGCCCGCCATGAGCAGGCCGTCCGCCCCAATAATCGTGTCGGTGCCAGCTTTCGTGGCGCGGTGTACGGTGACGTGTTCGCGGAGGACTGTGCGGTCGCCAATACGTACACCGGAAAGGATGGAGCGATCAAAGGAAAGGTCCTGTGGGTCGCCACCGATCACGGCGAAGTGATCGACGCGGACCTGCCCGCCGAGGCTAGTCCCAGCCTTGATGATGGCGTGCGCAGCAATGACGCTGCCAGCGCCTACCTTGACGCCAGCCTCAATAATGGCGAACGGCCCGACCGCGACGTCCGGGGCGAGCTGGGCAGAGGGATGGACTAGGGCGCTAGCGTGAATCACCGGGAAGAAGAGGAGGAGCCACCAAAGAGTTCGAGCTGGGTGGTGCGCACCATATCGTAGACGCGGAGCAGGCGAAGCAAGGCCAAGGTCGGCGACTCGCCGCTGGCCGGGCTCTCGGCCTGCTGCACGAGGTTTTCCACGATGGTCCGGATCGAGATGACGTGGTCGACGCCCGCTTCCTTGAGGAGGCGGATACTTTCCGAGCGGGCGGGTTCCTGCGAAGGTAGGCCCGGCAGGACGAGGATCTTCGTCGCTGGGGTGGCCGTACCTTCAGGAAGGCTCGCCCAAGCTTCTTTCGCCGCCTCGCAGGCTTCCTTGCGGATGAAGTCCAGGAAGTCCCCCCGGCGAATCGTCGTCGGCGTCACGGACTTTTGTCCATGCCAGTCGCGGACGACGGCGATGCCAGAGGTCAGGGCCGGTAGGTCTGAGCCAAAGAGTTGGAAGGCTCGCTCCCGCGGCGTCGCGGGCTGGGGATTGTGGAAATAGACGGCGCCCTCCGTTTCGGGGCGTTTGCGTTTTCCGGTCACAGGGGCCTTGCGCGATTGGCGTACGAAGAAGCCGTTCACCTCGAAGAACTCGCGGACCAGACTGTCATCGAAACCCGCCATGGCCGCAAGGATGCAGCCGGAGGGCTAGGCAGGTCAACCCGCTATGCGGTCACAGCGTGAAGCCCACGGGCGCGATGGCCACGGTGAACTCCCCTTTGAGCGAACCTGCCTTCATAGCTGGGACCAACTCGGCCAAAGGCGCCGTTCGGATCGTCTCATGAAGCTTCGTTAATTCACGACCGATACAGACAACTCGCTCGGGACCCAGGACCTCCAGCATCTCGTCAGCAAAATCGCTGATCCGGTGGCAGGATTCGTGAAGCACAATGGTTTCGTCAGCCGTTTTCGCGCCTTCGAGGAAACGACGTCTGGCCGCAGTCTTGGGAGCGAGGAAGCCGACAAAGCGGAAGGCATTGGTCGGTAGCCCAGAGGCGGAGAGGAGCGTGACGATGGCGCATGGCCCCGGTAGCGGCGTTACGATGAGCTTGCGTCGGCGGCATTCGCGCGTGACGCGGAAGCCGGGGTCGCTGATGCCAGGGGTACCGGCATCGGTGATGAGGGCGACGACAGCGCCGCGCTCGATTTTATCGGCCAGTTCGACGGCGACTTCCTTTTCGTTGTGCTCGTGGTAGGCCAGCATCGGCTTATTGAGTCCGAGGTGGCGGAGTAGCCCGCCAGTGACACGCGTGTCCTCGCAAGCGACGAGATCACACGCCGCCAGCTCGGCCTTGGCGCGCTCGGTGATGTCACCGAGGTTGCCCAGCGGAGTGGCCACCACCAATAGCCTGCCGGACGCTCCACGAGGCGACCCGTGTGCGTCTGCAGAGGCCGAAGGCATCTTAGCGGAAACCGGAGCCGCCGCCCCCGGCGTTCAGGCCAGGGAGGCCACCTTGCCAGGAGGCCGGTTGGGCTTGGGGCAAAGTCGAGTCACTGGGCTTTTCCGTCGTCTCGCAACCGACAAGGCCCAAGAGGGCAACGGCGGCAGCGAGGACGTGAAGCAAGCGCATGGACGGCTTAGTTATTGACGATTTTACCAGTGAAAGGCACCAGGGTTACGATACCACCACGGGTGAATTGGTCGAGCTTCGCACCAGGCAGAATCTGCGCAGTGGAGAGGGCGGCCTGGACGGATTCGACGCGGATCGTACCGATGTTCTCGTTGTTCACGCGAACGTAGAAACCGGACAGGGGCTTGATGCCGTTGATTTCGCCGACGGAGAAGGAGACGAGGCCCTTGGAAGGATCGATGACCACAATGCGGGTCTTAATGGTTTCCGGACCAAACTCGATCTGAACGGTGTCCGCCTTTTCTTCGAGGAGAGGGTCGCGTGGATAGGGGGGCTTGTTGCCGGTCGTAGCGACGGTCCAATTGTAGAGCTGGACATACTTCTGGGTGGCCGTGTTGCGACCTTCTTCAGCCTTATTGGCCTTAGCGATTTCGCCGTCGAGCTGCTCCTTGGTGAAGAGGGCGGCAATCTTCTCCTTGTCCTTGGCGATTTCTTCCTTGGTGGAGTTAAGTTCGGCAGTGAGGGAATCCTTCTTGCTGTTGGCTTCAGTGAGCTGGCCGGTGAGCTCGTCGCGCTTGCGGGTGAGCTCGGCGCGTTCGCCTTCAAGTGTGGTGACGTTGGCGGTGAGGCCTTCGATTTTCTGCTTCTTGTCGGCGACGTCGGCGTTGAGGTCCTTCACGTTGCCTTCGAGTTCGGTGATTTTGGTGCGCTTGGCTTCCAGGAGGCTCTTGGCCTTGGTGTTGATGTCGACCATGCGGAGGTCGAACTGCTTGTTAGCCAAGATTTCGACGTCGGTCGTGGTCCAAACGGTATTGGTCATCGCGAGGTCTACCTTGCCCTTAAGCAGGTAAGCGAAGACGCAGGCAGCGATCGCGGCGATGATGCCGACTACGCGGATGACCATATTTACAGACTTATTCATGGGGATTTTTGGGGAGTAAAGGGGTTAGGAATGACTAAAGGCCGTTTTCGCTGGGTCCCCCGCTTCCTGTCGTTTAACAGGTCCCGGGTTGGAGGAAACGTGCAGGAGAACTTTGAACACCAGTTCTTCCGACCCGACAAGTCCAATTTCCTCGCAGAGCTGGGTTGTGGTTAGCCATTTCCCCGGGGTCTTGGCTAGGCCAGCGATGGCCCGAGCACGAATCTTCAGGGTTTCGGAGGCAGCTTTCTTGCCGGCTTCGACGCCAGGTTGGTGGTAAGCATTGATAGACAATAGGTTAGCATATAGTCCGACGGCCCTTTCAAAGAGTGCAATCAGCGTGCCAATCGAGTGGGCGTCGATTTTTTGGATGGTGATCGTGAGGTTGGCTCGGCCGCTGCCCGAAAGGGCCTCACGGGAGCCCAGAAGAAAGGCTTGGAGGTAGTCGCCCGAGGTGACGCCGGGTTCGACTTCCGGTGAGGGGCCGCGGCGGTCTTGGAGGACTTCG
>CAIXHF010000078.1 GCA_903919185.1 uncultured Opitutia bacterium
CCCACCTTCATGGCCTGCCTGCTGCGCTCGTTCTGGAAAGCAGCTTTCGTGACGCTCTACAATCCGATCACCATCGTCATCGGAATCATTAATTTTCACGTCCCGCTCTTCCGCTACGACCGCCGCAGTTGGCACGACATGCTCTCACGGACTTACGTCACCGATAGCAAGAATAGCCTCCCGCCCAAGGAGTAGATAGGGTTTGCAGGCTTCCTAATCGCGGTTGGTGTTTTGCTTATGGGCAACGCAGTGGTATCCTGACCATAGATAGCGTCATTACTTTCAGGCAGTCGTAGCATGGCCTAAAAACGCCTACTGGATTACCTTAGAATGATTCAAGACCTGCGCTTATAAGTCGAAGTAGATAACTCCCAGCGCACGGAAACGCTACCCCGGCGGGATGCACTTTGAATGCATCTGGCCGCGTGGTAATCTGCAGGTGTCAGCCGATTACCTTGGAAGCGCTCACCATCACCATCTTCTTCTCGTCCCTTCTGACGTTCTTGGCGCTGGGTGCCTACGTCTGGGATTGGTTGAGCCGCCGCGCCGATGGTCATGACCGCGACGCCCTGCGCCCGCTCGACGACGACCTCCCGCCGTCCGCCTAAACTCCTTTCCTCCCCCATTTCGCCATGCAAGCCGAAGCCCACACCACCATCACCTATAACGACCGGATTGTTCGCTGGTTCGTCTTGGCATCCATCATCTGGGGGGCCGTGGCGTTGCTGGTCGGCGTTTTCATCGCCCTCCAACTGGCCTTCCCAGTCCTGAACTTCGACCTCCCCTGGACGAGCTTCGGCCGCCTCCGCCCCCTACACACGAACGCGGCCATCTTCGCCTTTGTCGGCAACATGGTCTTTGCCGGCATCTACTACTCCTCGCAGCGCCTCTTAAAGACGCGCCTCGCCTGCGAGACCTTGGCCAACCTGCACTTCTTCGGCTGGCAACTCATCATCGTCCTCGCGGCCATCACCCTGCCCTTGGGCCTGACCCGCGGAAAGGAATACGCCGAACTCATCTGGCCGATCAACCTCCTCGTCGCGGTCGTCTGGCTGACCTTCGCCACGGTCTTCTTCATGACCCTGCGCGCCCGGCGCGAACGGAGCCTCTACGTGGCCATCTGGTTCTACATTGCGACCATCGTCACCGTCACCCTGCTCTACGTCGTCAACCACCTCTCGTTACCGACGAGTTTGCTGCATAGTTACCCGATCTTCGGCGGCGTGCAGGACGCCCTCGTCCAGTGGTGGTATGGCCACAACGCGGTCGCCTTCTTCCTGACCACCCCGGTGCTCGGGATCATGTACTACTTCATCCCCAAGGCGGCGGGCCGGCCAGTCTACAGCTACCGCCTCTCGATCATCCACTTCTGGTCGCTCATCTTCCTTTATATCTGGGCCGGACCGCACCATCTGCTGAACACCTCACTACCCAACTGGCTCCAAGGCTTGGGCATGATCTTTTCGCTGATGCTCTGGGCACCCTCGTGGGGCGGCATGCTGAATGGCCTGCTCACCCTCCGAGGAGCCTGGGACAAATTACGTACCGACCCCGTCATCAAGTTCATGGCTGCCAGCCTAACGTTCTACGGCATGGCGACCTTCGAAGGCCCACTCCTCTCCATCAAGGCCGTCAACGCCCTTGGGCACTACACCGACTGGATCATCGGCCACGTCCATGGCGGCACCCTCGGCTGGAACGGCTTCATGGCGGCGGGCATGTTCTACTGGCTCGTCCCACGCCTCTGGAACACCAAGCTCTATAGCGACCGTCTCGCCAACCTCCACTTCTGGGTCGGTATGATCGGAATCCTCTTCTACGTCGCTTCGATGTGGGTAGCCGGCATCGGCCAAGGGCTCTCGCTAAACCAGCTGACCGCAGATGGTAGTGCGCCCACGAATTCGTTCATCGAGACGCTGAAGAATATTCAGCCGATGTACTACCTGCGCGCCCTCGGCGGAGGGCTCTACCTCACCGGGTATGTGATCATGATTATCAACCTCGCACAGACGATCCGCCAAGGCGTCGCCACCGATGGCCGGGCCGAAGTACGCGAGCCCAGCGTTGCCACCCCCGCCCACGCCCCGGCCTTCGCCACCTTCCTCAATGCCCCGGTGCTTTATTCCGCAGGCATCATCTTCTTCTCCTGCCTGTGGATTCTCGGCCGAGACGCCTGGATGGTCGCGGGCTTGGTCGGCACGGTCGCTACGGTCATCGCCACCATCGCTCACTTTGAAATCAAAGGGTACACCTGGAAGCGCTGGCACGAAGAGCTCCTCCATAACGCGCTTCCTTTCTCGATCCTCACGGTCATCGCAGTCGCCATCGGGGGCGCCCTCCAGATCATCCCGACCGTCATCCTCTACCGCGGCAACAGTAGCGGCGAAATGCTCGAAGGCCGCGTACAACGTCCGTACACTCCGTTGGAGATAATGGGCCGAGACATCTACGTCCGAGAAGGCTGCTACAATTGCCACTCGCAAATGATTCGCACCCTCAAGCCGGACGTACTCCGCTACGGCGTCGGTCAAGGCTACTCCCGGCTCGGTGAATCCATCTACGACTACCCCTACCAGTGGGGCTCGCGACGGATGGGGCCCGACCTCGCCCGCGAAGGCTTGGCCCGGCCCGACTTAGCTTGGCATTACCGCCACCTCCTGAACCCCCGCGAACTCGAGCCTGACTCCATCATGCCTAGCTACGTCTGGTTGAAGCACGATGATACTAATCGCGGTGCGCTCTTCGGTCGGATCACCGCACTCCGCACCCTCGGCGTACCTTATAAGCCCGAGGCCTCCACGCCCGCGGCCATCAACGCCAGCTACGAGGCGGAGGCAGGCGAGATCGTGAAGCAGCTCGCCGCGAAAGGCATCACTGCCCGCAAAGACGAGGAGATGGTCGCCCTCCTAGCCTACCTGAAGTGCCTCGGACTCAACGTCGAAAAGACCCCCACCCCTCAACGCTAACTCCACCATGTTCCGCCGTATCATCTGGGAAGAATTCATGCAGGATGCGCAGGTTGTCGCGCTCTACCTACTGGCACTCGGCATCGCACTCCTCATCGGACGCCTGCTGATCACCCCCAAGGCCGAGACCGAACGACTGGCGAAACTTCCGCTCAACGACGAATAAGCCGACTCCCGCCACACCTATGGCCTCATCTGATTACAACGACGAAAAGCCGGTCCTGATGCCGCACAGTTACGACGGTATCCAGGAGTTTGACCAAAGCCTGCCTAATTGGTGGCTCTTCACGCTCTTCGGTTCCATCATCTTCTCCGCTCTCTATTGGGCCTATTACTTCCACTCCGGAGTCGCTGTTGATGACCACACCGCCCTGGATGAAGACCTGAGCGTCCTCGAGGCCAAGCAGCTGGCTGCAGTCAAAGACCTCAACGACGAAACGCTGTGGAAGATGAGCCGGAATGTGCAGACCGTGGCCGAAGGACAAGCGGTCTACACGTCGCTCTGTATCACCTGCCATGGCCCCACGCTGGCAGGCGTGAAAGGCATTGGCTTCCGCCTGAATGATGCCAACTGGGTCCACGGCGACACCCCGACAGCGATCTACCGCAATATCAGCGATGGCATCGTCTTCGATGGGAAGCCGACGGGGATGGCGCCACAAAAGGCGCTCGGGACCGCCAAGATCGCCGCCGTCACGGCCTTCCTTCTTTCGACTCAGGAGCCCGGCAAGCTCGCCGTCATCCCACGCTCCGAAGAGCCTTCCCAAAAATAACCCGTGGCCATCCTCCCGCAGCGCGACAGCGTCACCACCATCGCACCGAATGGTTCGCGGCGCTTCCTCCAACCCGCAGACGTCAGCGGGCAGTGGGTGCGCGCCCGCCGGGCCTTCGGCTGGCTGCTGATTGCGCTGTTCGCCGCAATGCCGTGGACCGACATCAACGGCAACCCGGCGGTCTTCCTGGATATCGAGCAACGGCATTTCCATCTCTTCGGTGCCACGCTCGGGCTCGATGACTTCTGGCTGCTGTTCTTCGCCATCTCCGGTCTTGGTTTCACCGTCTACGCCGTGACGGCGATGTTTGGCCGAATCTGGTGCGGCTGGGCCTGCCCACAGACGGTCTACATGGAACACCTCTTCCGCTGGGTGGATCGCTGGATTGAAGGCGACCACCTCCAACGCATCGGGCTGGACGGCCTCCCTTTCAGCCATCCGGAACGTCTCTGGAAACGCGGGTTCCGCTTCCTCGTCTACGTCGTGCTCTGCTGGCTGGTTTCGCACATCTTCCTCGCCTACTTCGTCTCGATCCCGGGGCTCTATCCCTTGATCACTGGAGCACCCACAGCCCACCCCACGGCATTCATCGGCATGGCTGCCATGACGGGGGCGTTGCTCTTCAACTTCTGGTGGTTCCGCGAACAACTCTGCCTCGCCATCTGCCCCTATGGCCGCCTGCAGTCAGCCCTCATCGACGATAACTCCGTAATCGTGGGTTACGACGCCCGCCGCGGCGAACCGCGCGGCAAGGCCGTGGCCAGTATCCCGACGGGCGACTGCATCGACTGTCGCCGTTGCGTCCAGGTTTGCCCCACCGGCATCGATATTCGCCAAGGACTGCAGATGGAATGCATCGCCTGCACGTCCTGCATGGATGCCTGCGACGACATCATGACGAAACTCAAGCGACCAGTTGGCCTCATTCGCTACGCTTCGCTCAACGAACTGAATGGTGGCCAAACACAGTATTGGCGGCCACGCACAATCCTTTATGCGGCCCTCCTCGGCATCGGCGCCGTGGTCGCGACGCTCTCCTTGAGCCAGATCCAGAAAGCGGGTTTTAAACTAACCCGCCAACCGGGCGTCGAACTCTACACCGCTAGCCCCGGCGCCGTAACCAACTTTTTCCGCGCCAAGATTCTCAATAAGCAAGGCCATGCGGTTCGTTTCTTCGTTGAGACGGAATTCAGTCCAGTGCCGATTACCATCCTCAACCAAAGCTCCGGTCTAGTCATCCCACCCGAAGGCGAAGTCACCCTACCGCTCGTGATCTTGGTCGACCGCGCAAACTACAACGGTGAATTCAACCTAACCATCCGCCTGCGCAGCGAAGATGGGAAGACCCGCTTAAAGCAGAAGTTACACTTCCTGGGCCCAGAGCTCATGGCCAAGCCAGCCCCCACAACGCGATGAAACACTTCTGGCAACGTTACCCATGGTTACCCTTAGCCCTGCTGATGGGATGCTTCATGCTGGCCTGGTTAGCGTGGCTCATCACGGCCATTCGCCACGTGCCTGAAACCGTCCCCACCTCACTAACACCTACGCCCAAGCATGTTACCCCCCGTTGAGACTGGCTTTGCTGCGTTCCTCGCTGGCCTCGCGGTTTCGCCGCACTGCGGAGCCATGTGTGCACCGCTGACTTGCGCCCTCGGTCCTTGGAAAGGCACCGAATCCCAACGCTTGGGCTTCACGACGGGTTACCATCTGGCCCGTATCTTCATCTACGCAGCCTGCGGAGCCATTAGCGGCCTACTCGGGGCGCGCTTCGCCCGCCTCTTCGATGCAAACCTACTCTCGGTCCTACCTTGGGCGATGGTCGGATTTCTCCTGCTCCTCACCTTCGGGGTGGATCGGGGCTTCCCTATCCCCCACTTCCTCCGGGGACTCCAAGCCCGCTGGATGCGCTTCAGCCATCAACTACCGCCTTTCACGTCGGGCCTAGCTCTCGGAGGCCTAACCCCGCTGCTACCGTGCGGGCCCCTGCATGCATTACTGGGTTTGGCCCTCATCAGCGCCAGCGCCTTGCACGGGGCCGAAATCGGCCTAGGTTTCGCCTTGGGGACCTTGCCATTGCTCTGGGCGGCGCAGATGGGCTACCAGCGCTTGGCGTTCAGCCTCGGCTCTGCGCGAGCCATCCGCTTACGCCGCGGTCTCTCCGGCCTGGCCGCCCTCATCATCGCCGCCAAACTCATCTGGTTCCCCTCCCCGTCCGGTGTCTGCTTCTGAACCCATCGCCGCCTGTCGGCACTGCGGCTCCGCGATCCTCGACCGCCGCGCGCCAGTTGGCTTCTGCTGCCAAGGCTGCGCCCAGGTGCATGGACTCATCTTGAGTTGCGGGCTCGCCCGCTATTACGAACTCCGCACCGAAACGATTGCGCCGGTCGATGCGACCATCTTACGCGGAGGCGATTTCACGTGGCTCCGCGCGGCCCAATCCTTGGCGGACAGTGCTGGCACCCGATCCATCCGCCTTGGCCTGCGCGGGGTCTCCTGCATCGGCTGCGTCTGGCTCATCGAAAAAATGCTTGGCGACGAGCCACGCTTCGTGGCCGCTCGCGTCAACGCCCACCAAGGGGCCGTCACGATTGAATGGAATGCCGGGGCCAACCTCTCGGCGGCCGCCGAGAAACTCTGCGCCTTCGGCTACCTCATCGTCCCCGAGGGGCAAGCCGGCCAAGCCGTCGACGACGGGCTCACCTTACGGATCGGCCTGTGCGGCGCGTTCGCGATGAATGCGATGTTGAACGCGATCCCCGGCTACATGGGCCTCCGGTCCGATGAGGCCTACGCCGGCGTTTTCCGCCTCCTCTCCGCGGGGTGCGCGACTTTGTCTTTGTTGGTCGGCGGCACCTTCTTCCTGACGCGAGCGCTGGCGTCCTTGAAACATCGCCAACTGCACATGGATCTGCCGATCAGCCTCGGCCTCTTGGCCGCTTACTTCGCGTCTTTCGTCGGCTGGGCATGGAGCCTGCCGACCTTGGAGTACTGGGACTTCGTTAGTCTGTTCACGTTCCTCATGTTAGTGGGGCGCTGGACGCAGGAACGTGCCATTGAAGCCAATCGCCGTCGGCTGCCGGCAACGTCACCGCAGCTGCGCACGGTACCGGTCTATGCCGACGAAAACAGCGTGACGCCCATGCGCCAAGCGCCAGTGGCCGAGCTAAAGGCAGGAGAAATCTATGGGGTACCCGCCGGCCACGTTGCACCAGTCTGTGGACGTTTACTGCACACTGCAACGGAGCTAAGCCTCGTCTGGATTAATGGTGAATCCGAACCGGTGCCCTACCCACAAGGACGGCTCATCCCCTCGGGCGGCCTTAACCTTGGCCCACAAGAGATTCGTGTGTGCGCCGCGGAAGACTGGGCCGACTCGATGGTACGTAAGTTAAGCGAAACCTCCGGAGACGGTGCCTTTCGACCGCGCACGCTGGAACGCATCCTGACCATCTACTTGGGGACAGTCATCGTCATCGCCCTGCTAGGATTTGGTCTCCGTGGCGCCCTGACTCACGACTGGGGCGCGGCCCTGCAGTCCGCGATTTCGGTCCTCATCGTCTCCTGCCCTTGTGCCATCGGCTTGGCCTTCCCCTTAGCCACTGAACTCGCCGTCGGCGCCCTCCGCCGCAGTGGTGTCTACGCACGCGACCCGCGGATCTGGGAACGAGCCCTCTCGGTCCGGCGAGTCGTTTTCGATAAGACTGGCACCCTCAGCCTGGAAACCCCACGCCTCACCAATCCCGAGGCCTTGGCTGGACTCTCGGCGCAGGAAAGGACCGCCTTGGCGACCTTGGTCGACCAGAACCTCCATCCGTTTGGTCGCGGGCTGCGCGAAGCCCTCGGCGTGGCCGCCGCCCGGACTTGCGAAGGCCGGCTGGAAAGCATCCCTGGCAAGGGCATGATTTTGCAGGACGCTCCCGGAACGCGCTGGACGCTGGGTCGGATCGACTGGCATCGTCGCCCTGAAAGCACCGCGGCGGGTTCACAGACGGAATTCTGCCGCAACGGCGAACGGCTCGCCCTCTTTACTTTCGAAGAGGAACCACGCCCGAATGCCGCGGAAGAAATCGCCGCGCTCCGCGCTCAGGGACTCGAGGTTTTCGTGCTCTCCGGTGATCGGCCGGCCAAGGTCGCGACTTTACTACAGGCGGTTGGCCTCCCGGCCTCCGCCGGACTCGGCGACCTCAGCCCTGAGCAAAAGGCCACTTGGATTCGCGAGCACGATGGCAAACACACGCTCATGCTCGGCGACGGCGCCAACGATGCGCTCGCCTTCACCGAAGCCACGCTCCGCGGCACGCCGGTGGTCGACCTCAGCCTGCTCGAACAAAAGGCCGATTTTTACCTCCTCGGACGCGATCTGCGCGGCTTGAGCAAACTCTTCGCCATGGCCCGCCTGCGACGGCGCGTACTCACCGAAGTCTTCCTCTTCACGGTCAGTTACAACGTGCTGGTCATCGCGCTCTCCTTGGCCGGCCACATGTCGCCATTACTCGCCACGGTGCTGATGCCGGCGAGCGCAATCCTGACGCTACTGCACGTGACGGCCCGCCTGCGCCGCCGTTGAACGCTTGAGGTCCAAGCCGGATCGGCTATGCGTCTAGAGATGCGGAGCACCCCACTGGCCATCCTCGTATTCGCCGCGCTCGCTCCGGCCGCCGACTTACCGTTGCCACCGCTGGCGACCGGACAACCCACCGCGGGGAAACGCGTCGCCGTCACTGCCCCGGAATACGCTGGCACCGAGGTGCACCACCTCGTCGCGTTGCCGACGGACTGGAGCCCTCAAGCTAAAGCCCAAGGTAGGCGCTGGCCGGTAATCGTCGAATACACGGGCAACTATTTCCCTACGTCCGGTTCGACCGGCGAAGTCGAAGGCGCCGCCTTAGGGTACGGCCTGAGTCGCGGTCAGGCCATCTGGGTCGTCCTACCCTACGTCGCCGTGGACCGTCGGCGCAACGAGGTCACTTGGTGGGGCGATATCGACGCCACCGTCGGCTACGCGAAGACGAACATCCCCCGGATCTGTGCCGAGTTCGGCGGCGACCCCAAGCAGGTCATCCTGTGCGGATTTTCCCGTGGAGCCATCGGGGTCTCCTTCCTCGGCCTGCACGACGACGAGATCGCGAAGCTCTGGTGCGGCTTCTGGGCGCACGACCACTTTGACGGCGTGAGGGCCTGGAGCGCCCCGTGGGGAGCGCCGCTCGCCCGCTACCGCGAAGAGGCCACTGTCCGCCTGCGTCGACTGCAGGGACGCCCGGTGCTGATTAGCCAAGCCTACCCTGGCAATCAGACACGCGACTTCGTCGAGCCCCTCGCCGCGAAGAACGTGGACTACCTCACGATCGACATGGACGCGCTCTACGGGAAATTTCCGAACGCTGCCGTCAAGCATCCGCACAACGACCGCTGGCCGTTACGCGACGGCGAGGCGACGACCATCGCGCGTGCTTGGTTCGCGCGCGTGACGGCGGCGGATAAGCCCGCAAAGTAAGCGGGCACAAAAAAGGCCCCGGGGTGAGCCGAGGCCTTGTCTGTTTGTTTAACCGGGGCTTAGCGACGGTCCGGACGGTCGCCACGAGGGCGGTCCATCGGCTTCGGGGCGGGGGCGTATTCGCGGCCTTCCTTCTCGGCGATGGCAGCACGGCGCGAGAGGCGCACGCGGCCCTTGTCGTCGATGCCGACGCACTTCACGATGATTTCATCACCGAGCTTGCAGATGTCTTCGACGCGCTCGACGCGGAAGTCAGCGAGTTCGGAGATGTGCACGAGGCCTTCCTGACCCGGGAGGCATTCGACGAAAGCGCCGAATTCCTTGACCGAGCGCACGATACCCTTGTACGTCTTTTCGAGTTCAATCTGAGCCGAGAGGAGGTTCACTTCGTTGACCGCGCGGGCCAGCTTTTCGCCGTCCGTTGCGAAGATCGTGACCCAACCGGAATCATCCTGGTCGATGTCGATCTGGCAACCGGTGTACTCGGTGATGCGCTTGATGTTCTTGCCGCCTGGACCGATGAGTGCGCCGATCTTCTCGGAAGGAATCTTGATGCGGTGGGTGCGGGGAGCGCAGGGCTTCAGTTCTGGACGGGTCGCCGGCATCACCTGACCCATGATATCGAGGATGGCGTCGCGGGAGACCTTGTTCTGGGCGATGGCTTCCTTAGCGATGCCGATCGGCAGGCCGTGGATCTTAAGGTCGAGCTGGAAGGCGGTGATGCCTTCACGGGTACCGCAGATCTTGAAGTCCATGTCGCCGTAGTGGTCTTCAGCGCCGATGATGTCGGTGAGCACGCGGTACTTCACGATCTGACCGCTCTGGTCTTCGGTCACGAGACCGCAGGAGATGCCGGCCACTGGAGCCTTGATGGGCACGCCAGCGTCGAGGAGCGCGAGGGTACCGCCGCAAACGGAGGCCATCGAAGTGGAACCGTTCGATTCCATGATCTCGGAGACGAGACGGATGGAGTACGGGAAGTCCTGCTCGGAAGGCAGCACGGAGAGCAGCGAGCGCTCAGCGAGGTTACCGTGGCCGGTTTCGCGACGGCTGGTCATACCGAAACGACCCGTTTCGCCCACGGAGAACGGAGGGAAGTTGTAGTGCAGGAGGAACGAGCGCTTGCTCGGGCCACCGGTGATAGCGTCGACTTCCTGGGCGTCCTTAGAGGTGCCGAGGGTCGCGAGCACGAGGCCCTGGGTTTCGCCCCGCTGGAAGAGCGAGGAACCGTGGACGCGCGGGAGCACGTCGACTTCGCAAGAAATCGCGCGGAGATCCTTGGGGGAGCGGCCGTCGGCGCGCTCACCGTTCTGGATGATAGCGTTACGGTAGACCTTTTCCTGGAGCTTCTCGAAAGCCATCTTGATCTGGCGGGCGTCAAAGACGTCGCCGAGTTCGGCCTTACAGGCAGCCTTGGACTTCTCGATCACTGCCTTGACGGCGTCGCCGCGCTCCTTCTTGGAAGCAAGGAAGATAGCCTTCTTCAGGAGGTCACCTTCGTTGGCAACGCGTTCGCAGATGGCGAGAGCCTTGGCTTCGCAAACGACGAGCGGGAACTGGCGCTTGGTCTTGGAGTACATCGCGGCGAGCTTGCGCTGGGCGGCGATGATCGGCTGGATAGCCTTCTGGGAGTACTCGAGGGCGGCGATGAAGTCGACTTCCGGCAGCTGGTCGGCCGAGCCTTCGATCATCATCATGTCCTTTTCGTTACCGACGTAGATGAGGTCGAGGTCAGACTGGTACTGCTCTTCGTGCGTGGGATTAACCACGAACTGGCCGTTGACGCGGCCGAGGCGGATACAGGCGATGGGGCCGTTCCAAGGAATGTCCGAGCAAAGGAGCGCAGCGGAAGCGCCGTTCACCATGAGCACGTCGGCGTCATTAATCTGGTCCGCCGAGAGGAGGAGGCCGATCACCTGGACTTCGTTAAGGAAGCCTTCAGGGAAGAGTGGGCGGAGCGGGCGGTCGCAGAGGCGCGAGGTCAGGATTTCCTTGTCGGAAGGCTTACCTTCGCGACGGAAATAACCACCAGGGAAGCGGCCGGCAGCGGCAAACTTCTCGCGATAGTCGACGGTGAGCGGGAAGAAGTCCTGGTCAGGAGAACGGAGGTCTTCGGCGGCGGTAGCCGACACGAAGAGCGTCGTTTCGCCCTTGCTGATGGTGACGGCACCATTCGCCAAGCGGGCGATAGAACCGGTGTTGATGGTGATACCGAGTTCATCGATGGTCACCGAGTGTTTCTGTTTCATTGTGTTTTTTGCGTTTTGTGCGTTGTGCCAGGCGGGATTGCCCGGCGGTTTTGGTTGGGGGGTGAAAAGCGGACGTCCCAGCGGGGGCTGGGACGTACAAGTAAGACCGACCGCAGCGGCGGCGGGCTTACTTGCGCAGGCTGAGCTTGCTGATCAGGGCGTTATAACGGTCCAGATCGCTCGACTTCAGGTAAGCAAGGAGTTTGCGGCGGCGATTGGTCAGCATGATGAGACCGCGACGCGAGTGGAAATCCTTGCGGTGGGAACGGAGGTGATCCGTGAGGTGGTTGATGCGGCCAGAGAGGATGGCGACCTGAACTTCAGGTGAGCCGGTATCCTTGGCATCCTGCTGGTGCTTCTTGATGATATCAGACTTATCGAACGACATGACTTTTTGTGGGTGTTTGGGTTGAGTTTGGCCGACTTGGGAGAAATTCCCGAGGACCCGCCAATCGGCCGGTGCCTCCGTCTGGAAGGAACTTTCGTTCCTCGGCCAGCGTGAGAAGGGGTCCACCCTCCTCCCTAACGAAGTGAAGGCGAATTGGTGACAGGTCACCCCCCTTGAGGCAAGCAGGAAACCACCCTCCTGTGGGACTTATTCACACCCCCCTCGGGGTCAGTTTTCGGTGAAAATCAGGTCGTAGCCAAGGCAAGCCGCCAAAAGTAAGGCGACCTGGCTAGGCTGGCTGGCGGCGGCCGGCGCGAGGGTCAGCTGGTAGTTGTCGGCGGAGGTAAAGAACTCCTTGGCCAGGCCAGACCACTTCTTGTCCATGGTACCGATGACCTGACCGGAGCCATCCACGAGCTCACGCGTCCAGCTGAGCCACTTCCCGCTAAAGCTGCCCACTGGGCGTTCGTTGGCATCCTCCACGATGAGCTCGCGCTTGAGGGAGAACTTGGTGCGCAGCAGGCCCAAGAAACGCCCTTGGCCATCGTACACGCTCAGGCGGGTCCGCCAGAAGGTGAAAGGCTTCTCGATCCGCAAGGCGACCGTCTGGCCGTCCGCCTCATAGACCACGACCGTCGTTGGCAAGATCTGCTTATCGATCAACAGCCGCAACCACGCGGCTTGGGGCTCTTCCTTGGCGAGGCCGAGCTGCGCGCCCGTGACCGGATCGAGGATGTCGTAAGCGTCGGTCAACTTCATAAAACCAATGTGCTCCCGGATAAAAAAGGCCGAACGGTTCAGCAACGACAGGGCTGGCGGCATTTCTTGCATGATGATTCCTACCAAGGACCCTGCCCCTCGTCCAGCGTGAACCGTCTTAGAACGCCACGTCGACTTCGTAGACATCGCCCGGCCGGCGCGCGATGGCCTCGATGCGGAAGCCATTCGGGTCAGGGATAATTTCCGCGAGGTCGAAGGACCGCACAGACGCTGGTAAGCCTTCAAAAATCAGGGTGAAGACATGCGGCTTGGTATAGTCGAGCTTCGTCCAATGCGGGTAGAGCGAGATCTTCTCAAAGGACAGTAGCCGGCTAGTATGGGTCGAGTCGCGATCAAGGAGGAAGGTACTCTGCCAGACGCGGACCATTTCGGTGGTGTATGCCGGGATGCGAACGTGAACGACGACGGGTTCCATCGGCTGGACCGAGGTTTCCTCAGCCGTCTCCGGGCGCACTGAGGTCGTGGTCTCCGCTGCAGGGCTCATCCCCGCAAACTACGCCACCCTGGCCAACAGGCAAGCGGGGGCTTACCTGATTAGCCCGTTGACTCCCTCCCCTTCCGAAAGCGGAATAGACGCCATGGATAACGGCTCAACGGATAAACCAAGTCTCACTGGAGCGGAACGCAGCAAGCTGCGCAGCCTCGCACAGACCCTCGACCCCAAGGTCTTCGTGGGCAAGGCCGGCATTAACGAGGGCATCGCCAAACTTCTCCTCCAGGCCTTCGACAAGGCCGACCTCGTGAAGGTTCGGTTCACCGCCGAGCGTGACGTGATGGAAACCCAGATGCAGGAGCTCGCCCGGCTAACTGGCAGCGAGGTAATCGGTAACGTCGGCCGTACGGCGACTTTCTTCAAGTTAGGTGAGGCCGCCGAAGACGACGGCGAATAAACCATGGACGCCGCCAGGTTCCAGTCGCAGCACGACTCCCTGATCCAGGCCGCGGAATTGGCTTTGCGCACCCTGACGCCGGCCGCTGAGACGCGTCCAGCCCGCCTGCACGCCGCCATGCGCTACTCGCTCGAGGCTGGCGGTAAGCGACTGCGCCCCGTCCTCTGCCTCGCCGCCGCCCAAGCCTTCCAGCCTAACGCCGACGCCCGCCATGCGGCGACCGCCCTAGAGTGCATCCATACATACTCCCTTATCCACGACGATTTACCGTGCATGGATAACTCCGACCTCCGGCGGGGGCGTCCGTCGTGCCACAAGGCGTTCGACGAAGCCACGGCCCTACTCGCCGGCGACGCCCTATTGCCGCTGGCTTTTGCGCTGCTGGCGCAAGGCTATACCGATCGGCCCGAACTTGCCCGCTGCCTGGTGGCAGAACTCGCGCACGCCGCGGGCTCCACGCTCCTCGTCGGCGGGCAGACCGAAGATATGGGCGGACTCGCCGCGGGCGCCGATGCGGAGCGACTCGAATTCATTCTCCTCGGCAAGACGGCCGCCATGCTCAGCGCCCCGCTCGCCATGGGCGCACTGATCGGCGGAGCCTCCGCGGCAGACGTCGAGCATTGCCGCCTCGCGGGTCGGGCCGCCGGGATCGCTTTCCAATTAGTCGATGATCTGCTCGATGGCTCCGCCAATACCGCTCAGCTTGGTAAGCCCGTGGGTGCCGATGCCCAGAACGGGAAGTTCACCTACCCCAGCCTGCATGGCATCCCCGCCACACAGGCCCGCATCCAAGCACTAACGACCGAAGCCAACACCCACCTTGCCGCGTGCCAAGGCGACACGGCATTCCTGAGCGCTTTGATCACGCGCATGGCCAGTCGCGACCGCTAAGCGGCGCGGGTTAGTCGTCCGTCCGGAGCGCCGCCGAGGGGAGTTGCTCCGGCAAAGTGCCGTAGTAAGTCCCTAGCCATAGCCGCCAGGAGAGTGCATGGATAAACGGTGGTACGATGAGCGCCGTCGCCACGGCGATTTTCATCGCGGTGAGGCCACTGACCCAACCTTGGCTTAAGCAGAATAAAAGAATCGGCAGGACGCCGAAGGCCGTCAGCGCGTAGTTCCAAACGATGGCCCCTAGGAAGAAACCTTCCTTCCGCCGGAGTACCATGCCGCAGTGACTGCAGGCAGCGGGCGTATTCGAGAATCGGCTCCAGAATCCTTTGACCGCCAGCGGGCGCACCGGCAGGCCACAATCGGGACATTGCCCGCGGGCGCACCGGATGAAGATGTCGGGTCGGAAAGCCACGATTTTATGCTAAGTCCTGCACGGCCGATGTAAAGCAAAGGGCCGGCTGACTTGCGGAAGCCGGCCCGAGAGTGCGGACTAAGGTCGCTTATTCAGCGGCCGTTTCACCCACCTGGAAGCGGGTGAAGCGGACGACCGAGACCTCTTCGCCGACCTGCTTGGAGAGTTCGGCGAGCAGTTGGGAGACCTTCTTATCCGGGTCACGGAAGAACGGTTGTTCGAGCAAGCAAACGTCGGCGAAGTATTTATCAACACGTCCAGAGATGATCTTCTCGATATTCGAAAGCTGTGCCTTCTTGCGGGCCTCGGAAGCGACGAACTGCTTTTCCGCAACCACGATGCGCTTTTCGAGTTCGGCGATGACCTCAGCGTTCTTAGCTTCCTGCTGTTCGACGAGCTGACCCTTATAGTCTTCGATCACGCGCTTGCACTCTTCGATCGCCTTATCGGCTTCCGACTTGGTGAACTCGAGAGCGATTTCGCGCTCCTTAGCGACGACTTCAGCGGAAACTTCTTCACGACGAACGAAACGGCCGTTATTGGCCACGACCTGCATCGCCATCTGGCGAGCGAAGTCAGCCACTTCGGCATGCGAGGCTCCTGCGGCGGACTTCGTCGAGAGCTCGATGAGGACCGCAATCTTAGCGCCCGTGTGGACATAAGCGGAGACGCGACCGTTACCGGAGGCGGCGAACTTAAGGACGCGGGAAATCTTCAGGTTCTCGCCGATCTTGGTAACCTGGTCATTCAAGAAGTCGTTTACCTTCCGGGAAGCATCGGCGTGGTAAGGCTGGTCAAGCAAGTTATCGACACCACTAACAGCGGCTTGACTGACGAGGTCCTTAGCGAGGGCGATGAAGGCTTCGTTCTTGGCGACGAAGTCCGTTTCGCAATTCAGTTCAAGGAGCGTTGCGAACGAGCCGGACGCATCGACCTGTACGGCGAACATGCCTTCGCTGGCCTTGCGGTCGGCCTTCTTGTTACGCGTTGCGATCCCCTTGATGCGGAGGATTTCGACGGCCTTTTCCATGTCGGCATTGGCCTCAGTGAGGGCCTTCTTGCAATCCATAAGACCCGCGCCGGTACGCTGGCGCAGCTCGTTGACCGTCTGGGCGGTGATAACGGACATGACGAGATTACTTAGTGGTCTTGCGCGGACGGACAGTCTTGACGCCGCCCTTGGCTTCTTCGCCTTCGGAGCCTTCGCTGGCCTTCATCAGCTCATCGGAGATGGTGACTTCGGGCTGGGCGTTCTCCGCGGTTTCGCCACGGGAGAGAGGGGTGACGGTCTTGCGAGGGTTGGCGTCGACCTTGCGGCGAGCCAGACCGTTCTGGACCGCCTGGGTGAGGACTTCGACCACGAGGCGGATGGACTTAGCGGCGTCATCATTGCCCGGAATCGGGAACTTGAGGACCGACGGGTCAGAGTTGGAGTCGCAGAGGCCGATCACCGGAATCTTGAGGCGGTTGGCCTCATTGACGGCGATGGCTTCGTGCTTGGTATCGATGACAATCATCGCAGCGGGGAGCTCGCGGTATTCCAGGAGACCTTCGAAGTTGCGCTGCATACGGGACATCTCGCGACGGACGGCGGCGCCTTCCTTCTTGTGCATCTTGGCGAGGGAACCGTCCTGCTCCATCTTGAGATAGGTACGGTAGGACTCGAGCGACTTCTTGATAGTCGTGAAATTGGTGAGCGTGCCACCGAGCCAGCGGTTTACCGCGAAGGGCATGCCGGTCGCCTTAGCGGCGGCACGGACGACTTCCTGAGCCTGAGGCTTGGTCGCGACGAAGAGCACTTCCTTTCCCTTGGCGGAGACTTCTTCGAGGTAGGCGGCAGCGGCGGCGAGGCAGGCATGCGACTTCTCGAGGTCGATGATCGACACGCCATTACGGTGGTCGAAAATAAACGGACGGGATTTAGGATTCCAGCGACGGGTCTGGTGGCCGAAGTGCACGCCAGCGTCGAGGAGGTCTTTTACGGTGATGTTCATAGTATTTTTAGCTCCGTATCCCGCTTCTTGCCGAAGGAGAGGACATTGGATCAGGTGTAGTTGACTGCAGTTTTGGTTAGAATGTCGGAAGCAATCGGCGGTCGCTTCCAACGGTGGAATGGGGTTTCAAACACCCCCACCCCCCTCTGGCAAGGGAAAAAGGGGTGTTTTGGGCTGACAATCCAGAAGGGGGAGGCACTTTACGTGGTTCATGTTGTGGGCCTACCGCATCCTCTTCCTCCCCCTCCTGCTCCTAGCCTCGCCCTATTACTTGTGGCGGATGGTCCGCCGTGGAGGCTATGGAGCGGGTTTTAGTCAGCGACTGGGCTTCCTCCCGGCCCTCCCGGTGCACCCTAACCGCGTCTGGATTCAGGCGGTCTCGGTCGGTGAAATCGAGGCCATCGGCCCGCTACTCAAGGAACTCAAGGCGTCTGGCCGAGTCGACTTGGTACTGACGACGACCACCAGCACCGGCTACCGTTTAGCCCGCGAGCGCTATGCCGAGGACTGTACCTTCATCGGCATCTTCCCCGTAGACTTCTGGCCCTGCAGTGCCTTGGCCTATCGCCGCCTCCAACCCAGCGCCATCGTCCTAACGGAAGGCGAGCTGTGGCCCGAACACTTGGGGCAAGCACGGGCGCGCAAATTACCGTCGTTGCTCATCAACGCTCGGCTCTCCGATCGCTCGTTCGCACGGTATCAGCGGTTCAACTGGGCGAGCCGCAACTTGCTCGCCGGCTTCACCTGGATCGGCGCAGGTAGTGAAGATGATGCGCGTCGCTTGATGGCACTCGGCGCCGAACCCGCAAACCTCGATGTCACTGGGAACCTGAAATTTGATGTAGCGTCCGCTGGCCCCCTCTCGCTGGGCGAACGCCTCGTACTGCGGCAGGCGTTGGGCTTCGATGGCTTGGAACGCAGCCTCGTACTGCTGGGTTCGTCCACCTGGGAAGGCGAAGAGGCACTCCTACTCGATGCCGTGAAGGCACTGCGCAGCGAAGGTATCGATGCGCGCCTACTGCTCGCCCCGCGTCACGCGGAACGCCGCGAAACGCTCGTCCGCTTGCTCGCCGCTAGTGGACTCCCTTTCCATCAACGCTCGACGCAAGGCACCACCGCGCCGACTGGTACTGTAGTACATTTCGCCGACACCACTGGCGAACTCCGGCAGCTAACGCGTGCCGCCGACCTTGCCTTTACTGGCAAGAGCCTCGCCCCGCACGTCGGCGGGCAGACGCCGGTCGAATGCGCAGCCGCAGGCGTCCCCGTGGTCTACGGACCGCACATGACGAACTTTAAAGCCATCTGCCAAGGCCTCGAACAGGTCGGTGCCGCCCGGAAGGCCGATGATGCCGCCGGCATCCTGGCCACCCTGCTCGCTTTAGCCCGCGACGCCGCGACCCGTACCCGCATGGGGCAAGCCGGCCAAGAATGGCACGCGTCCAATCGCGGGGCCTCGCACCGGACCGCTCAAGCCATCTTGGCTCAGCTGCGGTAGGCGTCGCGTAGCTTGATGGCCTCGTCGCGTAAAGCGCCACCGAGGATAATCTGCCGCGCCAAGACCGCCCCCGCCGCGGGATCCGGGACGACGTTGGCGACCCACAGGGCCGTCCCCGCACTGAGGCACAAGGTGTCCAGCAGGCCGTCCGAAACGCCGCCCACTAAGAGGTCGGAGAACATTACAAAGTTCTCTTCGGGGCTACCGCCCCGCAGGTCGGCGACCGTACATTGCATGAACCCAAAATCACCCGGCAACCACGTCGCGTCAATGTGTGCTAACTCCCCGCAACCACGCACGCACACTGGACCAGCCGTCGTGACTTCATCCATACCACCGCCCGCGGCGGTGTGCGTGACGAGGCCACGCTTCACGCCCAGCTCCTGCAAGGCAGCGGCCAAAGGCTCAACCCAACGGACGTCATAGACGCCGACCAACATATACGCTGGCTGGGCTGGATTGATGAGCGGGCCCAGCACATTGAAAATCGTCTTGGTCCCGCTTTCGGCGATCTTCTTACGGACGCCCAAGATGGCCTTAAAGGCTGGATGAAAAGCGGGGGCGTAAAGGTAACAGAAATTTGCTTCGCGCAGCGCCTTGCGGAGCTGGTCGGCGTCTGCTTCCAGCACGACGCCCAAGGCGGCGAGAAAATCGGCACTGCCGGACTTCGAAGTGATTGAACGATTGCCGTGCTTGATGACGGGCACGCCAGCGGCGGCCACGATGAGTGCGCTCGCCGAGGAAATATTAAAACTACCTGAGCGGTCGCCACCGGTACCGACAATGTCGATGGCCCGGGCGGGGACGTCGCCGAAGTCAATCTGCCGAGCCAAACCGCGGTAGGCCTGGGCAAACGCCGTGACCTCCGTCGCCGTCTCACCCCGTGTAGCCAAAGCCAACAGGAAGGCTTCTTTCGCGGCATCGGGGACATCCGCTGCGACCATCGCGGCCGCCGCTGCAGCCGCCTCGGCGGGCGTCAAGGAACGGCCGGCCACCAGGGCTTGGGTGAGGTTAGGCAGGTCCATGGCACGATTAGCCACGGGACAAGGGGTCGGGACAAGGGGAATTTATCCGACAAGGGGTTTGCATCCCCTAGTTTCCTGCCCATCGTAAACCCATGCACGACGGCGACCAGCCTCTGGGCGACTCCGACGGTTCCGGCAATGCCTCTTGGGGCGAAGCCGACTGGGCAGGCTACCTGTTGCGCAATGACCACGAGGTTGGCCGCTTCCTGTCCTACTATAACGAGGTCAAACCCCTCCCCGACCGCCTCGACATCTCCGCGCGTCGCATGGGCTGGGAAAACGCCGACTGGGGTCCGGGCGACCCTCCGGACGACGTGACGGACGAAGATAATGACGGACCAGACCTCCCCTACTGCATCCACCAGCACCCGGTCTACATCGTGGCGCGGGCGCTGGGCATTCAGTTGACCGTCAGCTTCCGGAAACTTTGCCAAGATTCCGGCTTAGCCATCAACGCGCTCACTGCCGCCGACCTCATGCACTCCTTCTGGGACGTCGAGCACCAGATGATCATGGCCATCAATGCCACGGACACCGGCGATATGTCCCTCGCCCTAGTCCACATGAAACGTGGCCTCTCGGCCATCAACTATTCAATCGGCCTACTCGTGCAGATCCCAGACGAGGCCCGCTTAAGCTCCGCCGAGGCTTCCAGCGAACTGGAAGCCACGCTCTTCGACCTCCGCGAAATCTGCCTCCGCGTGATGGCCGACTGTCGCTGGGATGGCTCGAAGAACTAGGCCTTAGGCCTTGTTCTGGTCGCCGCGGCTCATGTGCTGAATAAGGCGGTCGCTGAACTCCTTGGCGGAGTCGTGCCCCATCCCACGCAAGGCCTGCACCATCGCAGCCACTTCGACGAGGCGGGCCATATCGCGGCCCGGCCGCACCGGAATCGTCATATGCGGAACCTTGCGACCGAGGATTTCAAAGGTCTCGACCTCCAAGCCCGAGCGCTCTTCGTCCATCCCTGGCTGCCAGAGCACGAATGTGACGACGAGGTCGACACGCTTCTCGCGGCGGACGGAACGGACCCCGAAAATCGAAGCGATATTGATGATGCCGATGCCGCGGCATTCCATGTAGCCGCGGTTCAGCTCCTTCGAAGTACCCTGGAGCTCACGATCTCCGATGAGCGTTACGATGACAAAGTCATCCGCGACCAAAGAATGTCCGCGTTCGATAAGTGCCAAGGCGCATTCGCTTTTCCCGACGCCGGAGGCGCCACGGAGCAGAACCCCGACGCCGCGGATGTCGACCAAGGTCGCATGCAGGTTCGTGCGGGGGGCGAACTTTTCTTCGAGGAGGACGGTGGCTTCGGCCGAGAAGTCCTTCGACTTTAACTGGGTGCGAATAATCGGGATTTGGTGCTTGTCCGCTAGGCGCGTCAGTAAGGCGTCTACCTGTAGGCCGCGCGAAACCACGACGGCGGGAACCTTCTTCGAAAATACGTCATCAACGAGCTTCTCCCGCAAACTATCAGGCTGGTCGGCCAGGTAGGCCATTTCGCCGGCACCGAAAAGCTGCAGGCGGCGATTCGCAAATTCTTTAAAATAGCCAGTGACCGCCAAGGCCGGCCGATTGATGGACTTCTCGGAGATGACGTTATCGAGGCCGTCGGCGCCCGCGAGGAGCTCCATCTGCAACATATCGCGGAAGGAATCGAAGAACTCCCGGACCGAAACGGATTCAGGGCGAGTTTCTGGAGCAAGGTCGGGCATGGCGGATTAGAGTTTAAAGCCTTCGCCCAGGTAGTGACGGCGGCTTTCAGGGTCATTCACGATATCCTGCGGCGTGCCGGAGACAAGCACGCGTCCTTGGTGAATGAGGTAGGCCCGATCCACGATCGAGAGTGTTTCCCGCACATTATGGTCAGTAATTAGGACTCCGATACCCCGTTCCTTGAGGCGACGGATGATGGCCTGGACTTCCGCCACGGAGATGGGGTCAACCCCGCTAAAGGGCTCATCCATTAATAAAAAGCGCGGTCCCGTGGCCAAGGCGCGGGCGATTTCCAGCCGGCGACGCTCGCCACCGGAAAGCGTGAAGGCGGGCTGGCGGGCGAGGCGCTCCAAGCCAAGGTCTGCCAATTGCTGCGCCGTCCGGGCATGCGCCTCGCGCCCGGGGAGGTTCAAGGTCTCCACCACGGCCATCACATTATCCCAGACCGAAAGTTTGCGGAAGATGGAGGCCTCCTGCGGCAGGTAGCCGAGGCCAGACTTTGCGCGCTGCCACATCGGCATCTCGGTAATATTACGCCCGTCGAGAAACACCTTGCCGGCGGTCGCGGGAATCAGGCCCACGACCATATAGAACGTCGTCGTCTTGCCGGCGCCGTTCGGGCCGAGCAACCCCACGATTTCGCCGGCCTTGAGTTGCAGGCTCACCTTTTGCACGGCAACCTTCGGGCCGTAGTGCTTGGCGAGCGACTCGACGCGGACCACGCCCTTTTCGCTGGTGTCTACCATGGTTAAATGAGGAAGCCCTCAGCGTCCTTTGTCGAGGCTTTTGACCTGCGGGAGCGTGAAGTCTTGGCCTAGGAAAATCTTTGGACGGACGACCTGACCAGGCAGATTGGGGTCCGGAGCTTGGTCCATGCGCCAAACACGCTTCTTCATATCGTAAGTGATTTCCTTGGCTGGAATACCCTCCCGGCCCTGCGCATCGCGGATGCGGGCATCGCCAAAGAGCTTGGCCTCACCGACGTCCGGACGGACCTCCAACGTGCGGCCAAAGGCAGTCGTGCCACCCGCTAAGACATTGACGTTGCCACGCCCGACGATGAGCCGGGCGGCTTGCTTCCCCTTGGCATCCGGTTCGGATAGGCCTTCAAGAAGGTCACAGGTAACGTCGGTACCTTCGGTGCGCATCCCGACCGCGCCACGGAGAAAGAACTTCGTCATCTTGGGCGTTACGAGGATTTCCTGAGCATCCGCGATGAACTCGGCGGATTTGCCATTGCTGAAATCCACCCCGAGCCGCGGGCGGGTTTCGACGGACCCGCCGCTCAGGGTCAAGAGACGGGGCCGACCCTGCAGGTTATCCCGCTTCAGGATTTCTTCGATCTGGACGGCCGGCACGTAATCGATGCGCTCGGCAGAACAGCGTAACCCTGGCTGGCCATAGCGGACCGCACCAGTGAGGAAGACCTTCTGCAAGACCAAGGCGCTGGGCCTACCTTTAATCAACGGCGCCGTCGCATAGGCAACCATGCGCTGCGACTCGGTATGCACATCGCCGGCGGCGTAAAGCACATTCCCGACGAGGTCGACTTCCGCCGCGTCGGCTTCATTACTCAGGAAAATACGGTCGGCCTGCGCTATGCCGACCGGCCCATCGACGTCCTCGGCAGGAAGCTTCACGGTCGCGCGCTCTTCGGGCGAGGACGTCACCGAAACCTGCTGCTTCCGGGTATCGGAGCGAATGGAAGCACCGGTAACCTCGAAGCCACGGGGTTCGATCAGGCGCGGATGCCCATCCAACTGCAGTTCTTGGCGAGTGCGATCCCAGCGAGCTTTGCCGGCCTTGAATAGGTTACCGTCGGCGGAGCCTTGCACGTCGCCTTCGCCGACGAGCACATCGCCCTGGAGGCGAGAATCCGTTGCAATCAAGCGCTGCGCGGAGACTTTGCCCTGCTCCGAAGTAAATTCGGCGGCACCATCCAGCTGCAGGACTCGCGAGTCGGCCTTTACATCCCGCGTGATCAAGGCCGTCTTACCGTAGGCCTCGGAAGCCTCCCGCCCTAGGCGTGTGGACTTTAGGTGCACCCGCTGCCCTTCGGCGGCGAGCAAGCGCGTCACGTTGGCCTTGGCGTCGTGCTCCAGCAGCTGCCCTTCGGCCTGCAAACCAGGCTCTGCCAAACGCACCGCACCAGTCACCGTGAGGCGCTCGTTAGCCTGGTCAAAGAAAGCCGTGTCTCCGCGCAAAGTCTGCCCATTCAGCGTTCGCACCACTTCCCCGCTAGCTTGGAGCGAACGGCAGGTCTTGTCGCCCTTCGGGCCATCATCCAGTAGGCATTCGATGCGCTGACAGGTAAGCTTCTCGCCGAGACGTTCTAGGACGACCTTACCCGTGAAGACCAGGAGCGTTCCATCGGACCGCGGCGTCACGTCGAGGCGCTCAGCGCGAATCCGCAGACGCTTCGTGATGGGCTTGGCCAGGTCCAGTTCGGCGACGACGTCGGACTCAATCGTGAACACATCGCCCTTCGGATCGGAGAGCCAACTCCACCCCATGCCCTTTAGGTCAAACGAAGGCGAGCGGGCACTAAAAGCCGCGGGCCCGCGGGCCAGACGCTTGGCAGGAATCAGCGTCCCATAAGGGCTCGCGAATGTCAGCACGACCTTACCGTCCTTAAATGACTTTCCTTCGAGTTTATTGAGATCCCAAGTGCCAGCCTCCGTCGTCGGCTTCATCGAGGCGGAGCGTAGCTCCCAGGCCTTCTCGGCCTTCGCGTCCTCCGCGTATCCAGCAACGACGGCGTTGGTGACTTCTTGAAACGTCACTTCCTTTTGCTGCGCACAAAGCCCCGCCGACAGGAGCAGAGTCAACCAGGTGGCGCGCATGCGTAATGACACCCCAGCAAAGGCTTTAAATCAAGCGCTTATGCCTTAGGCAGGCGCGGAAACGGCGCCGGGGCAATCAAGGGAGACATCGCCACCGAGGGCACCTGTGTACCAACCGCCAACGGGAAGCCGGCCAAGAACTCCGCGGCTGGCAACATCTTGCCACCGGGCCGTTGCAGGAGCGTCAACAAACAGGCACCCGCGCCACAAGCGATGAGTACCCCGGACTTATCCGCCGACAGGATGGTACCCGCGGGCGCCCCCACGCGGGCGGTGACGGCTTGGGCGGCACCGACCTTAATGACCACGCCGTTACAAGCGAAAGTACTGCCCGGCCACCCTTCCATTGCGGCGATGCGACCAGCGAGCAGCCGAGCGTCCGCACTAAAATCGAGCGCCTCATCCTGACGGGTCAGGCGACGGGTGTAACTGACTTGCGCTTCGTCCTGCGGCACAGGGATGGAAGTACCCGCCAAGATTGCCGGCAAGGCACGGGTCGCCAGTTCCCCCGCGAGATGGCCCAAGCGGGCACGTAAGGCCGCGCGGCCTTCGTGCGGGGCAATCGTCAATGCGGCCGAGGCATGCAACGGACCCGCATCCAGTTTACGCACGACTTGCTGTAGCGAAACACCCGTGACGTCTAAGCCGGCGGCCAAAGCGCCCTCGACGGGCGTCGCCCCACGCAAAGCAGGCAATAAGGAGCCGTGGAAATTCACTAAGCCTAAGCGCGGCGCCTGCAGGAAATCGTCCTTCAGGATCTGCCCATAGGCCATGACCACGCCGAGGGAGACATCCAAGGACTGCAAGTAAGCGGCATCTTCCGCCGAAAGTTTCTCGGGTTGGAGGAGAGGTAGACCCTCTTGCCGTGCCCACGCTGCCACGGGATTGGGTCGCACCGCTTGACCACGTCCGGAGGGACGGTCGGGCTGCGAGTAAACGGCTACGACCTCGACTGCTGGGAGAGCCCGCGCGGCGACAAACGCCGCCAGCGCGATTTCATCTGAACCCAGCAGGACGAGGCGGTGCCGCATCGTTTATTTGCGGGCCTGACGGGCCGCGCGGCCCTTGAGGGAACGGGGCTTATCCCAGCGCGTGAATGCTTTCTTGTTCGAGGCCTTCGAGCCACCCTTACCAATCTTGCCGCTATTGCTGCCGCGGATTTTGCCCTTGGCGGCCGGACCTGCTGATTTGGCTGGACGAGCCTTAGCCCCAGGGGCCGGCTTAGCAATGTGCGCGGGTGCAGCGGATCCCTCGATGCTGCTCGAGCCACCCTCGTGGCGCGTACCCGGAGGGGCGAAATACTTACGGCCTTCCTGCTTGGGCTTGCCCACGACGTCGATAAAGACCGGCACGCCAGAAAGCTCGAAGCCTTCGTGGATGCCTTTGACAAGGAAACGCTGATAAGCCTCTTCGAGGCGCTCTTCCGAGTTACAGAACATGCGGAAGCGGATTGGCCGGCGGGAAATCTGCGTTACGTAGTAGCACTTGAAGCGGCGGCCCGAGACCATGCGCGGCGGACGCTTAACCATGAGGTCCTGAATCACGCGGTTAATGCGGCCAGTCGGAATCGTCGCACCCGCACGGATATAGACCCCTTCGGCAGCGTCGAGGAGGTCGTCGGCACGGAGGCCCGTCTTCGCGGAGACGAAGCAGATGGGCGGATCAGGGAGGAAGAAGAGTTCGCGGCGGACGGCGGCACGGAACTTCGAACGGAATTCCTCTTCATCTTCGAAGCCGCTGATGGCGTCGGCCCGGAAAGCCTCTTTCGCCAAGTCCCACTTATTAACCACGACCACGAGTCCACAGCCAATCAAGGCCAGCTCGCCCGCGAGCTGCTTATCGATACGCGTCACGCCTTGCTGGGCGTCGAGCACGAGGAAAACCACGTCGGTGTCGGCGAGGATTTCGTTGGAGCGGACCTGCGAGAAGAAGTCGAGCGTATCACGCTTATTCGCGGTGCGCCGGCCCGCCGTGTCGACGAGGACGAATTCGGTCTTAGAGCCGTCCGACTTAGCGCGAGCCAGGCGCGAGCGCACCGGATCTCGGGTGGTGCCAGCGATTTCACTGACGATGAGACGGGAACTGCCGAGGAGGCGGTTACCTAAGGAACTCTTGCCCACGTTCGGACGACCGGCGAGCGCGAGGCGAATCGGGTGCGGCGTGGAAGTAGTCGGCTCCACCGGGGCGGGACCGAGCTTCTTAATAATCAGGGCGCAAAGTTCCGCCATCCCTCGACCGTGTTCGGCCGAAACGAGGAAAGGATCGCCGAAGCCCAAAGCGTAGAACTCGCCCACTTGGCGATCGCGCTCTTCGGTGTCAGCCTTGTTGGCGACCACGACAACGTCCTTACCAGCTTGGCGGAGTTTCGCGGCGACTTCCATATCGAGCGGGGCGCAGCCTTCGGAGGCGTCAACGATCAACAAGACGAGACTGGCGGCGGCGAGGGCGAAATCCACCTGCTCTTCCACGGCGGCGGCGACGACCTTGGGCGTCAGCTCAGCCTTATAGAGGCCGATACCGCCGGTATCCATCAAGGTGTAACGCCCTTCCGAAACATCGGCCGTGAGCAAATCGCGCGTCACGCCTGGCTGATCGTGCACAATCGAGATACGCCGACCGACGATACGGTTGAAAAGCCGGCTCTTGCCGACGTTGGGACGGCCCACGATGGCTACTGCCCGGGAAAGTGCTGTGTTCCGTTCCATGAAGACGGACAGTCACGACCTCCCGCCCCGCAAGCAAGCAAGGATGCTTACTTCCGGGCCGGCAAAGTGTCCAAGAAGCGGGCAATCCGCTCGCCCGCCTCGTGAATACGCTCGTAGCTGGTCGAGAAAGAGGCACGGCAGAAGCCCGCGCCGGCGGCCCCAAAGGCCGTTCCTGGCACTACGGCGACCTTCTGGGCGGCCAGTAACTGGGAAGCAAAGGTCATGGAATCCAAGCCCGTGCTGGTGATATCCGGGAAAGCGTAAAAGGCCCCGCGCGGCAGGTGGCAGGGTAGGCCCAGTTCGTTGAAGCGGCGAACGATGAAGTCGCGGCGCTCGCGGTACTTATCGCGCATGTGGAGCATCGATTCGCGGCCGTTCTTGAGCGCTTCGACCGCAGCTTCTTGGCTGATAATAGAAGCACACATGATGCCATACTGGTGGATCTTGAGCATACCGTCGATAACGCCAGCGGGGCCGCAGGCGTAACCAATGCGGAAGCCCGTCATGGCAAATGCCTTGGAAAAACCATGCAGGAAGACCGTCCGTTCGCGCATGCCCGGCAAGGACGCAATGGACACGTGGTCGCCTTCAAAGGTCAGCTCAGAATAGATTTCATCCGAAGCCACCAGAAGGTCCTTCTCGATTGCGAACTTCGCAATCTCCTCGAGCTTCTGACGGTTGGCGGTGCCGCCGGTCGGATTCGTCGGGAAGTTCAGGACCAGCACCTTGCAGCCCGGCTGCCAGGCCGCGCGCAAGGCGGCGGGGTCGAGGGCGAATTGATCGCTGGAGACCGTCCGGATAGGTATGGGCGTCGCGTGGCAGAGCGTGACGCTCGGCGCGTAGGACACGTAGCAGGGCTCGTGGTACAGGACCTTATCGCCGGGGTTGAGCGTGGCGCGGAGCAACGCATCGAGCGCCTCGGACACGCCGACCGTGACAAGAATCTCGTCTTCCGGATTATATTCGGGGCCGTAGTTGCCGGCGACGTAGCGGGAGATCTCCTCGCGGAGGGCCAACGTACCGCGGTTGTCGGTATAAGAAGTCCGCCCCTTCTCCAACGCGGTCATGGCGGCCTCGCGGATATGAAACGGCGTGATAAAGTCGGGCTCGCCGATGCCGAGCGAGACCGCGTCCTTCATCTTCGACACAATCGCAAAGAAATCGCGGATACCAGATTTGGGGAGCGAAGCGACGTGCTGCGCAACGAAGCGGGCGGAGTCATCCATGGGTCCGAGGCTCAAGGGCTGACCGAGGGCTGATCGCGGCGGGTGCCTTCGTCGGTGACGACAAAGCCGTCCTTCTTGTAGGCCCGGAGGAAGAAGTGGGTCGAGGTCCCCTGCACGCCTTCGATGCGGGCGAGGCGCTCATGGACGAAACCAGCGACCTTGTAGAGGTTATCAGCCGTGACGACCACGAGGAGGTCGTAACCGCCGGACATCAGGAAGCAGCTTTCGACCTGTTCGAATTGGCTAATCCGTTCGGCGATACCGTCGAAGCCGCCCGTGCCTTCGGTGCGAATCTTGATTTCGATCACCGCGCGGACGCGACGCTCGGCTTCGTAGCTCGGGTTCAGCACGGCCCGCATCCCCAACAGAATCCCTTGGGTGCGTAAGCTCGCGAGTTCGCGGTCCACGGCCTCGGCGCCTAGGTTCAAGATTTTACCAATCTGGGCGGTGTCGAGGGGCTCGCCCTCGAGGAGCAGCTTAAGTACGTTGTTCATGGGGGTGCGGAAATTAGGCCTTAGGCAAAGCGCGGCGGGCGCGGACGGCGGCGGCGAGCTGGTCGAGCACCGGGCTGGTCTGCTCAAAGGAGATGCAGGCATCGGTGATGCTGCAACCGTAAGTGGAGCCTTCGCGGCCCTGCCATTCCTGGCGACCTTCGACGAGGTGGCTTTCGATCATCACACCGCCGAGGATACGGGAACCCTTGGCGACCTGTTCGGCGAGGTCGGCGGCGACCAGCGGCTGGCGCCGATGGTCCTTAGAGCTGTTGCCGTGCGAGCAATCGACAATGAGGCGCGTGGTGATGCCGGCCTTCTGCAGGCGGGTTTCGGCGTCGGTGACGGATTCAGCCCCATAATTAGGGCCAGTGCGCGAACCGCCACGCAGGATAACGTGGGCGTCGGGGTTGCCTGAGGTCTCGAAGATTGAGACGACCCCGTCCTTGGTCACCGAGGGGAACCAGTGCGAAGCACGCGCGGAAAGGCAGGCGTCGATAGCGACCTGGATGGAGCCGTCGGTTCCATTCTTGAAGCCCACCGGCATCGATAGGCCGGAAGCCAGCTCGCGATGAATCTGGCTTTCCGTGGTGCGGGCACCGATGGCACCGTAGGCGACGAGGTCGGCCAGATACTGCGGCGTGATTGGGTCAAGGAACTCGCTCGCGGATGGTAACCCTAGGTCAGCAATGTCAGCCAACAGGCGGCGACCTAGACGGAGGCCATCATTGATACGAAAAGAGCCGTCGATTTGCGG
>CAIXHF010000079.1 GCA_903919185.1 uncultured Opitutia bacterium
AAAGGGTCAAAGGGGTAGTCATGGTCGGATAAAATGGTGCTTCAGCAAGGCCAGCAAGGCCGGGATGGCTTCCACCATCGAGTCGCGGCATTCTTCGTAGTCGCGGTAACCGCCGCCAAAGGGATCGGGAATATTACGGTCTGCGCCTTCGGGGAGGACGTCCCGGAGGAGCAGGACGTGTTCTGGCAAGGAGTCGAAACGTTGCCGGAGCGCCGCGAGGTGCGATTCCGTCATCCCGAAGACGACGAGGCTACAATCTAGGTCGGCCTGCGACAGGAGACGGCTCCGGTGCGCCCTCAGGTCCTGTCCAATGCGCTGCATCGTCTTCACCGAGTTCGGTGAGGCCGGATCGCCTGGTTGCGCCGCTAAGCCGAACGAGGCGACTTTCAATTTCTCCAGTCCGCCGGCCCGCTTCGCCAAAGCCGCGCGCAACAATGCCTCCGCCATCGGACTGCGACAGGTATTCCCTGTGCAGACAAACGTCACGGTATTGCGTTCGACTGGCATGGACGAGAGGGTGTCGAGACGGTGGGGCGGTTCAACCCGTAATCAGACCGCGCCGTCGCGGCGGAGCTGGCGGTAGCCGATATCCCGACGGTAATGGCAGCCCGTGAACTGGATTTGCGGCACCACCGCGTAGGCCTTTTGAGCGGCCTCCGCCAAAGTGGCGCCATGAGCGACGACGCCGAGCACGCGCCCGCCCGAGGTCACGACCTGGCCATCGGGCAAGCGCTTGGTGCCACCGTGGACGATATCCACGCCCGCCGGGAGCTGCGGCGGTAAAGTGATCCCGTCGCCTTTACGGATTTCGCCGGGATACCCGCCCGCAGCGAGGACGACGATAATCGTCGAGCCCGGACGTAGCCGCACGGAAGCCGAACGGAAGGTGCCGGCGGCGATGGCTTCCATGATTTCGACTGGATCGGTCTCCAAGGAAGGCATGAGTACCTGGCATTCGGGGTCGCCAAAACGCACATTGAATTCGACCACGCGCGGGCCAATCGCAGTTACCATGATGCCGACGTAGAGTGTCCCGCGGTAATCAATGCCATCGGCCTTTAAACCTCGCAAGGTGGGCACGATGATCTCCGTGCGTAAGCGGTGCTCGACTTCTGGTGTGACGACCGTCGTCGGCGCATAGGCCCCCATGCCGCCCGTATTCAGGCCGGTATCGCCTTCGCCGACGCGCTTATGGTCCTGGCTCGGCGGCAGCATGAGATACTCTTCGCCGCAGACCATGAGCATAATCGAGGCTTCCTCGCCCTGCATGAATTCTTCGATGACGACTTCGTCGCCCGAGCTCCCAAAGACCTTCGCCTCCATCATGTCGCGCAAAGCGGCTTCAGCCTCCGCGTGATTCATCGCAATGACAACACCCTTCCCGGCCGCCAAGCCCGAAGCTTTGATGACAATGGGGACCGGTTGCTGACGGACGTAGGCGAGGGCAGGCTCCAAGGAGCGAAAGGTCTCAGCGGCAGCGGTGGGAATCTTATGACGAAAGAGGAAGTCCTTGCTGAAGGCCTTACTGGCTTCGAGCCGCGCGCCCGCCTTTAAAGGACCGTACGCCTTGACGCCCGCCGCTTCGAGGACATCAACCACCCCATGGGCCAACGGCACCTCTGGGCCGACGATGACGAACTGCGTCCCCGTGCGGCGGACGAGGTCAAGGACCGCGGCGCCGCTGTTGATGTCGACCTCCAGGCATTCGGCTTCCAGTGCCATGCCGCCGTTGCCGGGGGCGACGCGAACCTTACCGACGCGAGGGCTACGGAGGCAGGCCTTGAGCAGCGCGTGCTCGCGGCCGCCTGAGCCAAGGATGAGAACGTCGATTTTGTCCTGCGG
>CAIXHF010000080.1 GCA_903919185.1 uncultured Opitutia bacterium
CACTTTCCCAATGGTCCTAACTTCGTTGGGGCCACGCACCTACCCAGCATGGCCAAACAAGAATCCTGGACGAAAAAAGACCTCACGGGCATCGAGGAACTCTCCCGAGCCGAGATCGAATTCCTTTTCCGCCAGGCCGATCGCTTCCTGCCCGCCCTCGCGCCCGGCAAGGGGCTCGACCTGATGCGTGGTCGGACGGTGGTGAACCTCTTCCTCGAACCCAGCACGCGCACCCGCACAGCTTTCGAAATCTCAGCCAAGAAACTCGGGGCGGAAGTGGTCTCCATCAACACCACGGCTTCGTCTCTGGTAAAAGGCGAAACCCTCCGCGATACGGCCTTGAACATCCGCGCCATGGGCGTGGACGCGATCGTCATGCGCCACTCCTCGGCCGGGGCCGCCCGCTACCTCGGCAACGCCCTCGACATCTCCGTGATCAACGCCGGAGACGGTGCCCATGAGCACCCCACGCAGGCCCTGCTCGACGCTTTCACCATCCGCCAACGCTTCGGAAAGGTTCAGGGTCTCAAGGTCACGATCCTCGGCGACATCCTCTTCAGCCGCGTGGCCCGCTCGAACATCCTCTGCCTCACCAAGCTCGGCGCCGAGGTCACGCTCGCCGGGCCCGCCACGCTCGTCCCCGCCTCGTTAAAAGAGGCCTACCCGCAGGTCCGCATCGTGCACGACCTCAAGAAGGCCCTCTCGGGTGCCGATGCCGTGATGCTCTTACGCATCCAGCACGAGCGCCAGACGACCACCCACTTCCCTTCCCTCGGCGAATACACGTCGCAGTTCGGCCTCAACGCCGAACGCGCCGCGTGGCTCAAGCCCGAGGCCATCGTCATGCACCCCGGTCCGATTAACCGCGGCGTCGAAGTTGAAAGCGAAGTCGCTGACGGCCCGCGCTCGGTCATCCTCGAGCAAGTCCGGAACGGCGTCGCCGTCCGCATGGCTGTCCTTCACCTCTGCACCGGAGCCATCGCCCGATGAATACTGACGAACACACACCCCTCTGGATCCGCGGCGCCCGCGTGATCGACCCGTCGACCGGCCGCGACGACGCCCGCGGCGAGGTCTTCGCCAAGGATGGCCGCTTCGTCGACAAGCTCTCGAAGTCCGACCAAGCCCGCGCCCAAGTCATCGATGCCGCGGGGCTCATCCTCGCCCCCGGCTTCGTCGACCTTAACTGCCGCCTCGGAGAACCGGGCCTCGGCGCCCGCGAGAGCATCCGCGCCGGCACCCTCGCGGCGGCCGCCGGTGGTTTCACGTCCGTGGTCATCATGCCCGACTGCCTCCCGGCGGCGGACAATGTTGGCACGATTCAACTCATCCGTGAACTCTGCGACCGCGACGCTTCGGTACGCGTCTTGCCCGCCGGCACCTTGACCAAGGGCCACGAAGGCAAGGCCCTCGCGCCGATTGGCTCGCTCAAGAAAGCGGGCGTCGTCGCTGTGACTGACACCACCTCTGGCGTGCAGAATAACGAGATCATGCGTCGTGCGCTCGAGTATGCGGCGATGTTCGACCTCGTCGTGCTCGACCACTGCCAAGACAGCAGCATGACCGATGGTGCCCAGATACATGAAGGCGCTTGGTCCCTCCGTCTTGGCCTCCGCGGCTACCCTCGCGCCGCCGAAGAAATCGTCGTCTCGAGTGACTGCGTGCTCGCTGGCCTCACCAAGGCCCGCATCCACCTCCAGCATCTGTCCTCCGGTGGTTCCGCCGAAATCGTCCGCCGCGCCAAGGCCGCTCAGGCCTCGGTCACCGCCGAGGTGTCCGCGCTCCACTTACTCCTCACCGACGCCGCACTGGCCCAATACGATACGTGCCTAAAGCTCAACCCGCCCCTGCGCGAAGAAGCCGACCGCCAAGCGCTGATTGCGGCGCTCGTCGACGGGACGATCGACGCCATCTGTTCTGACCATTCGCCCTGTACGGCGACCGAAAAAGACTGTGAGTTCGACCTGGCTCCCTTCGGCGCGGCGACCCTCGAAACCGCTTTCTCCGCCGCCTACGAAGCCATCGTCGCCGACGGCCATGCGGACTTAACGCTCCTCCTGCAACGCCTCACCTGCGGCCCGGCTCGCGCGCTGGGCCTAGACGCCGGCACGCTCCGCATGGGCGGCCTCGCGGACCTCGTGCTCATTGACCCCAAGGCCACCTGGAAGCCTTCGGCGAAAACGCTGCTTTCAAAGTCGGGCAATAACCCTCTCCTTGGCCGGACGCTCAAGGCTCGCATCCGCTCGACCTTCGTTGGCGGCAAGCTCGTCACCAAGGACGGCCAACCGGCGAAGTAAATGGAAACAGCCCTCGGCTGGCGCGACTACCTCTTCATCACCTGGATGCTCGGCACGGCACTGGCGGGTGTCTGGTACTTGACGCGTGGCCTCGCCCATCCCGCGGAAGACCACCCACGCAAGGTCTTTGGTTTCTCACAACCCAACTGGGTCGGGCAGCTCGTGACGTTCCTCCTCTCGCCGGCGCCGATCATCATCTTCCTCGTCTGCATGGCTGGGGCTGGCCTCATCCTGGGCAGTACGGCTAGCCTCTTCGGGACTGGCATGCTCGCCCAAGCCTTGATGGGCCTGACCGGCCAAGGCCTGGCCGCGCTGACGCTCATCGTCTTTACCTTGGCTGCCCCCGGCACCGTCCATTGGGCCCCCAGCGCGAGCACCGCGGGCGAAGCTCCGCCCCCGGAACCGACCGACGGCACAGATGAAATCCGCTTAGCGGGTCGGGCCTTCCGCGTGAGCACCTTGCTCAAAACTTACCTGTCGATTATCGCCCTAACAATTGCCGCCGGGTTGATCTGGAGACTCTTCTACTATTTCTGCGAACTCCAGGGGCAGGTCTTACCCGACGAACCCCAAACGGTCGTCAAGATGGTGGTAGACTACGATTGGTCCGGCCCCTGGGCGCCCATTCTGCTCTTCGGCCTTTCCATCGTCATTGGTGCCCCCATTGCCGAGGAGCTAGCCTTCCGCGGCATGTTCTATCCGCTGCTCAAGGGCTGGCTACCGCGTGGTTATGCCATCGTCCTGACCGGCGTGGCCTTCGCCCTCATCCACGGCAGCCTCTCCGCCTTCCTGCCCCTCGCCGCCTTTGGTGCCGTGCAGTGCATCTTCCGTGACCGCTATGGCCTGCTGACCTGCATCGGCATCCATATGCTCTTTAACTTCGTGACCTTTATCTGGCTCAACGTCGCGCCCAACGCGTCGACGCAGTTCTAGCCGGCGACTAGGCGTTTCCTTGAGCGGAGGGTTGCGAAGAGACGGAATTGCCTCCATCAAGAACGCACCATGGGCGTCTTCACGAAGCAAAGCGAACTCAGTGTCGGTAAGTTGACCGAAGGCGAAATCATCGACCGCTTTGTTGCTGCACTAGCCGACGCCTGCCCACCCTTTCCCGCCGGACCCGGCGGCGACTGCGCCATCCTCCCGGCCACGCAAGAACGACCCTTCCGCGTTGCTACGATCGACTCCGTCGTCTTCGGACGACACTTTGACCTCTCCTGCTCTGGCGAGAAGGCCGGCGCCAAGCTCATCCAACGTAACCTCAGCGACCTCGCTGCAGCGGGCGCGACGCCTGGTGACGCCTTGCTCTCGATTCTGATGGGGCCGGACGTCGAAGTAAAATGGCTCGAGGACTTCGCCTATGGTGCTGGCCGTGCCGCCGCTCAAGCCGGACTTAAACTCGTGGGTGGGGACGTCTGCCGCACCGGACCAGGCACCTTCAGTGCCACGCTCGCAGTCCAAGGCTTCGCCTACCGGGTGCTCACCCGTCGCACCGCGCAAGTCGGCGATGTGCTCTTCGTCACCGGCCACCTCGGTGGCTCGATCTACGGACACCACCTCAACTTCAAGGCTCGCCTGGCCGAAGGCGAATGGCTCTGTGCCCAAGGCGCCGTCACCGCGTGCACCGACCTCTCTGATGGCCTCGGTAAAGACTTACCCGGCCTGCTCGGCCCCAAACTGGACGCACTGGTAGACCTCAAAAAACTGCCGATCTCCGAGGCTGCCACCAAGCTCGCTCGCCAAGATGGTAAACCTGCCCTCGAACACGCCCTGCAAGACGGCGAGGACTACGAGCTCCTCTTTACGGTGCGTGCCGACCAAGCCGACTTTGTCGCCGCGACCTTTGCCAAGAACTTCCCAGACACCCCGCTAACCGCGATTGGCACCATTGCCAAGGGCTCGGGACGGCTCTGCGACGCCGCCGACCAGCAGCCGATTAAAGCCCAAGGATTTAGCCACTTCGGCTAAGCCTTAGGCTCGTCCGCTAGAGCTTAAACTGGCGGATAATAACGAAGAGCGCAAAAATCAGCGAACAACCCGCGAAGGTCACCGTTGTCGTCTCGTAGGTGGAGAGCAGTTTCAGGACCTGATCGAGTAACGTGATACAATCCTTGGTGTCACGCTCGGCGTTAATGAGCGCAGCCACCGCCTTATTAGCGGTCTCCTCGACCTTCTTATTATCCGACTTCGTGCCCTCGTCCGTGATCAGGACCACAGCCGTCTCGGTCGACTTCATCGCCTTCCGGTAGGCGTCAACGGAGGACTGGATATTGACGGTAGCACCGCGGACGCGCTCGGTCGTATCCTTGAGCTCATGGCTGAACCATAGCCCAGCGAGGGAGACGAGAAGCGTCACGACGGTCATGCCGACAATGCCGGCTTCGGCTTGAACCAAGCCTGTCTTGGAGGTTCGACGTCTGGAACGGGTGGCACTCATAGTTGGGTGGGTTTCATGTTAAAGGGGTTCAGCGCGGTTTACGCCGAGAGGGCTTGGGGGACGGGACTGCGACCACCGGATTCTTGGGCTTAGATCGCTTCCGTCCGGAGGAGCGCTTCCGGCCACGGCCCTTGGACTTCTTGTCTTTGATGCCGAGCCTGGCCTTGATGTTAGCGGAAATCCAGTCGACGAGTTCCGGCGCCAGCGCACCGGTCAGGCCTTGAATGATCGCCTTATTGATCGCGGACATCTCCCATTGGTAGGTGACAAAGAACGCGATAATAGCGAAGAGAGCGGCAGCGAGGATGTGCTTCGCGGAACGACGCCAGTTAGCGTCCGCGGCATCGTCGATGAGTAACCGACCCACCATCGCGGCGGCGCCAATGAGGGAGACAATCCAGCCACCTTTCTTGAACGCAAGAATCGCGCCCTGAAAGTTATTGGTGACCGCATTCGGGTCCTTGACGACCTTGACCGCTTCGACGGCGGCATCCGCTAAAATAGCATCTAACGTTAGCATGCGCCCACCTCTCTAGCCGCAAGGGCGTGGCCTAAAACAGGCGAAGGGATGAAACAAGGGGCAAGCACGCGAAGGGGAAGGCGACTATTCCGCCGAGGGCAGACCAGTCGGCTCATATGATTTATACGAATTAGCCGACCCGACTCAATCCTCAACCTCCACTCAGAGCGCTTGGCGGCGGGCCGGGCGGCCCTCGTCGACCTCGATGTAGTCAAACATGGTGTCCACGCCGGCCTCAGGCCCGAGGTTATTCTCCTTAAGGCGCCGCAAGAGCACCTCGTTGGCTTCATCGCGCCAACCACGCTTAGTCATAAAGCCGTTCCAAATCTCGATATCATTCGTGGTCAGTTTACGGCCCCGGGCCTCGGCCCAGGCCATGACTTCTTCATCGGTCACGGCCGGGTTACCCAGCACCCAGATGCGAAGTTCGTCATACTTAATCCCTAGGTACTGACAGCAACGGTCATCAAAAGCCTTGCCCAGGTTATTAACGAAGTCGGCATGCAGCGCTCCGCGGGCATGCAGGCGAAGCTTATCGAGCAGGCGAGGGAGGTAGACGAAGCCGCGGACGGCTTCATAGGGGCTGCGGAGTCCGGGGACGTTGGGCATGCCCGAAAAAGTAGGAGTGGGGGCCTGCTTGGCAAGGGGACAACAGCCGGGCCCGCTTTCCCCCTTTACAGCGGCGGGCGTTTCTCCTGCATCAACGGCACCCCTCCCCACTATGCGTGCCTTCCTCCCCCTGCTCCTAGCTGCCGCCCTCTTCGGCGCCGACACCCCCAAGGCCGCTGAAAAGCCCGTCGCTAAGGCCGCGGCACATAAGCCGCTGGCGGAACAACCCCTGCGCATGGCCAAAGATATCGAAGCCTTCGAGAAGCAGGATAAAGCCAACCCTCCGCCCCAGCACGCTCTCCTCCTCAGCGGCGCCAGCTCGCTCCGCCTGTGGAAGAATATCTCCGAGGAGATGAAGCCCTACCCGACCATTAACCGTGGCTTCGGCGGCTCTTACACCACCGAGGTCCTCGGCTACATGGATCGCATCACCCTGCCCTACCACCCGCGTTTGGTCGTCTTCCACTGCGGCGGCAATGACATCAACGCCGGTGACCCACCGGCCGCCCCGATCCAACGTATTCGCGAATACGTCGCTCGCCTCCGCAAGGATAACCCCGATGCCGCCGTGGTCTTCATGGCCACCACCCGTGCCCCGTCGCGCAAGGCCAAGTGGTCGGAGCTCGATCAGTTCAACCACGACCTTGCCGCTTACGCGAAGCAGGAAAAGAATACCTGGTTCGTCGACATCAATCCAGCGCTCAACCAAGCCAGCGGCGAAGGCAAGGAAGGCCACTACCTCAAGGACAACCTCCACCCCAGTGAACTGGGCTACAAGGAAATCACCAAGGTGCTGCGTCCAGCCGTCGATGAAGCCTGGAAGGCCACCGAGGCGGCCTTCAAAGGTAAGTGAGGCGGACGGGGGTTGGGGGTTGGGGGAAGTGATGCGACTGCGTCGCGCATTCTTCCCCGCAATCCCTGCCTCGGGTAGGGTCGGGACGGCGTACCGACCTAGTTGTCTTTGTGACTGGGAAGCCGCCAGGTTGGCACGCAGTGCCAACCCTAACTCGATACAGGGGCTTATCTCCCAGCGAAAGAACGCGACGCCGTCGCGTCCCTACCCAATCCCTACTCGACCAACCTCGACTCATTCCTCGATTCCGCCCTCGATTCTTCCCTCGCCCCTTTCGCCTTTGCACTTTCGGACATAGTCCTCATTTTCCGGGCGATGCCCGACGCTGCCGAACAGACCGAAGCCCCGGTAACGCCGGCGCAGTTCCCGACGCCGGCCTTCGTACGCTACATGGTCGGCGAAGGTATCTCGATGACCGGCACCTGGATGCAGGCCATGGCCGGTGGTTGGGTTATGGCCAGCCTGACAACGAGCGCCACGATGCTCGGCCTGGTAAATCTGATGGGCGGACTGCCGATGATCGCGCTGGCCATGACGGGCGGGCTATTTGCCGACAAGTTTGATAAGCGCCTCATCCTCCAGATTTGCCAAGTCGTCCAAATCATCCTCTCGCTCACGCTGGGCTACCTGATTGGGCAGCACTCCATCGAGATGTGGCATATCTTCTTGGCCGCCGGGCTGCTCGGGGTTTCGAACGCGTTCGAAATGCCTGCGGCCTCCGCCCTCGTCCCTGAACTCGTCGCCAAGGAACATGTCGCCCGCGCCGTCGCCCTTGACCGCGCGGTGTTCCACGGTACGCGCCTGATCGGCCCAGCCGCCGCGGGCTACCTAGTTGCCCAGTTCGGTGAATCGTCGGCTTATTACCTGAACGCCCTGACGTTCCTCGCCTTGATGGTGGCTTTACTGACCATACCACCACGGCCAGTTGGCTCGGTCGAACAGGAAGAAAAACGCAAGGGCGGCATGGGCGAAGGAGCCAAGCATATCCTCAAGGACCGCCCCAGCCTTGCGATGATTCTACTTATGGCCACCAATACGATCTTCGTATTCCCGGTAATGATTGTGCTCTTGCCGCTCTACTCCCGGCACGTCCTTAAATTAGACTCCCAGCACATGGGCTGGTTGATGTTCAGTTCCGGCATCGGCTCACTCACAGGATCATTGTTAATCCTAAAAGTCCGCCGTGAACAACGCCCCTGGGTCTTGGCTACGGCCGTCGCCCTGATTTGCGTCGCCCTCACGAGCCTCAGCTATGCGGACTGCTTCCTCTGGGCCGCCGGCTCGCTGACTTCCTTGGCCCTCGGGGTCTCCACGCTGGTCGGGCTCTCCAACACCGTCGTCCAAGAACGCGCCCCCGCTGAAATCCGCGGCCGCGTTTCGGCGATTGCCGGCCTGAGCTTCTTTGGGCTACTTCCCTTTGCAGGTATGATTATGGCCGCCCTCGCCGACTGGATCGAGATTCGGCCCGCCCTACTGGCGGCAGCCATCGCCTACGCCATCATCGGATGTTTTGTCCTGCTCTGGGCGGGTAAGGCCGCCGGGGAAGAGATCGCCTAAGGCCTTTTTGCATCTAGGAAAGGAACTGTTAGGCTCTGGGGCTGTTTAAAAGGGACCCCACCCCAACATGCTCCCCCGTCGCACCTTCCTCAAGAACGCTGGCCTCCTCGCCGCCAGCGTGGCCGCCCTCCGCCCGCTCGCCCGCGCCTCCGCACGGACCGTCAAGCCTAGCGATAAACTCAATGTCGCTGTCATCGGCTTTGGAGGCGTCGGCGGGAGCAACATCAGCAACTGTGCCGACGAGAACGTCGTCGCCATGTGCGACCTCGACCTCAAGCGCTGCGCTGGGACGATTAAGAAATTCCCGCAGGCCGAACTCTTCACCGACTTCCGCAAGATGCTCGAGAAGCGCAAGGATATCGATGGAGTTATCATCGCAACGCCAGACCACTCGCACGCGTATATCGCGATGGCCTGCATGCGCGAAGGCAAGCACGTCTACGTACAGAAGCCGATCGCGCACTCCGTCTTCGAAGCCCGTCGGCTCACCGAAGGGGCCCGTGAATTCAAGGTCATCTCCCAGATGGGTAACCAAGGCCACTCCGGCGAAGGTATCCGCCAAATCTGCGAATGGATTGACGCTGGCATTATCGGCGAAGTCCGCGAAGCGCATGCCTGGACTAATCGTCCCATCTGGCCACAGAGCTCTGACATGGATCGCCCGAAAGGTGACGCCACTCCGCCCGAAGGCATGGATTGGGACCGCTGGTGCGGCCCCGCCCCGCTGCGTCCGTTCAACGCCGTCTATCACCCCGGCAAGTGGCGCGCGTGGTGTGACTTTGGTACCGGCTCGCTCGGCGACATGGGTTGCCACATTATCGACCCGGTCTTCCAGGCACTGAAGCTGCTTTATCCAACGAGCGTTGAGGGCAACGTCTCCACGACCTTCGAGGAGTTCGGCAAGAAGAGTGTACCGAAGAACGAGTGCTACCCGCGCTCCGCCATCGCCCGCTTCCGCTTCCCCGCCCGCGGCGCAATGCCCCCCGTTGAACTCTCTTGGTGGGACGGTGGCCTGATGCCTTCGCGTCCAGTCGAACTAGAAGATGACATGCCCTTCGGCGACAGCGACGGTGGCTGCCTATTCGTCGGCACCAAGGGTAAGATTGTCTGTGGTTGCTACGGCTCCAAGCCACGCCTGCTCGACGCCGACCAACGCAACTTCGTCAAGACCTTGGCCAAGACAATCCCGCGCATCCCGGGCAACACCTCCGGCCACGAAAAGGACTGGATCCGTGCCTGCAAGGGCGGGGTCGCCGCCTGCTCGAACTTCGACTATTCTGGCCCACTTTCCGAGATGGTACTGATGGGTAACCTAGCCATCCGCTTCCCCGACCGTAAACTCCTCTGGGATGGCGAAAAGATGCAGGTGACGAACGACAAGGCCGCCAACGCCTTCGTGCGCCGGCAGTACCGCGAAGGGTATACGCTGTAAGGGCGGCCTGACCGCAACCTTCCGGGTCCCACGGGGGTTCAAGGGTGAGGGCATTTGCCTCGCCCTTGGCCCCGCTTTGGCTTGATTAATCCTACCCCACCCTTTCCCGCCCCACCCATGCTTGCCTTCGGCCTTACCATCTTCTGGGGCGCGTTCCTGCTCTTCCTCGTCCAACCGCTCATCGCGCGCTTTATCCTGCCTTGGTTCGGTGGCGGACCCGCCGTCTGGACGGCCTGCATGCTCTTCTTTCAGGTCATGCTCCTCGCGGGCTACGCCTACGCCCACTGCAGCATCACGTGGCTCCGTCCACGGCAACAGGTGCTCCTCCACTTGGCCCTGCTGGCCCTCGCGGTCTGCTTTCTGCCGATCGCTCCCGGTGAACAATGGAAGCCCGTGGGCAACGCCCAGCCGACCGGCCACATCCTCTGGCTTCTGCTGGCCTGCATTGGCCTACCCTACCTCGTACTCTCTGCCACCGGCCCACTCCTACAGGCATGGTTCAGCCGCAGTCATCCAGGCGTCTCCCCTTACCGCCTCTACGCTCTTTCCAACGTCGGCTCACTCCTCGCACTTTTCGCTTACCCCTTCGGCATCGAACCGAATCTCACGCGCCAAGCCCAGTCGCTCGGCTGGTCGGTCGGTCTCGCGGGCTACGCTGCCCTCGCCGCTTGGTGCGGCTTAGCGGTCTGGCAACGCGGCGATTCGGCCACCGATACCCAAGCCACCACTCAAGCTAAACCTGCGGCACCGACCTCTTGGAGCCATCGCTTACTCTGGCTAGCCCTGCCGGCTTGCGGGGTTGTGCTGCTCCTCTCGATCACCAATAAACTCTGCCAAGACATCGCTGTCGTCCCCTTCCTTTGGGTACTCCCGCTGGGACTCTACCTGGTGTCATTCATCATCAGTTTCGACAGCCCCCGCTGGTATCAACGCTGGCTCTGGTGGCC
>CAIXHF010000081.1 GCA_903919185.1 uncultured Opitutia bacterium
CCGGCTACTGAGCGCTTAGCGCGTTTTTAGAATCGCCTCGGCGAGGACGAAATCGGCGGGCCGCGTTAGCTTCAAGTTGACCGACGGGTTTTCCACTAACGCCACATCTTGCCCGACAAATTCGACGGCGGAGCTGTCATCGGTAACTTTACGACCGAGTTCAGCAACTTTACGGTAAGCTTTCAGGACGATGGACGTGCGGAAGACTTGCGGCGTTTCCGCGGTCCAGACCAAGGCCCTGTCGGGCGAACTGCCCACCGAGGCCGAGTGTTCTTTGGCGATTTTAACGGTGTCGGCGGCCCGGCCAGCGAGGATGGCTCCGCCCATCTCGTGGGCTTTCTCGCGGACCTTGCGGATGGCCTCGGCCGTCACGAGCGGACGGGCGCCGTCGTGGATATGAACGAGGCCGGTATGGCCTTCGCAGGCCGTCAGCGCAGCCAAGACCGATGCCTGCCGCGAGTCGCCACCAGGAACGAAGTCGATACGTAGATCCCCGTTAGGGTGTGCCGCGAGCATCGTCAGCATCCGGGCTTTTTGCTCCTCGTTGCGGTAAGTGATAACCACTCGGCTAATCAAGCCGGTGGCCTGGAAGGTCTTGAGCGAATGCAGGAAGACGGGCAGCCCAGCGAGAGGTGCGGTAATCTTATCGTCGACGGTCGCCTGCATCCGCTGGGCGGAACCTGCAGCGAGGAGAATCAGGATGTCGTCGGGAGCGCTCACGAGGCTTCGCCGATTTCGCGGCGAATCTGCAGGGTCTTGGTGGCCGGGTCCTTATCCTTGAGAATCGGCCGACCGACCACGATGAAGCTAGCGCCCGCGGCGGCCGCTTGGGCGGGTGTCATCACCCGATTTTGATCGTCGCCCGCGGCATCGGGATAGCGAATGCCAGGTGTGACCAGCGCGGGGTCAGCCCCCAGTTCTGCGCGGAGCATCGGGAGTTCTAGGGGCGAACAGACGAGGCCGTGCGAACCCGCTTGGATCGCCATACGGCCAAGGAGGCGGACCTGCTCTTCAGAGGTCCGTTGGACGCCGATGGCCGTGAGTTGGGCTTGGTCCATCGAGGTGAGGACCGTGACCGATAGCAGTTGGCAGTTAGGCAGGGCGATGTCGGCCGCCTCACGGGCGCGGGCGATCATTTCAGGACCGCCGGCCGCATGCAGCGTCAGCAGCGAACAAGGGCGACCTTTCAGGCTCTTAATGGCCGAGGCCACCGTGTTGGGGATATCGTGTAGTTTTAGATCAAGGAAGACCTTGAAACCGAGCGCATGAAATTCGTCGACGATGCTGGGGCCGTGGCGAGTGAAGAGCTGGAGGCCGAGCTTCACCCAGACTAAGTTGCCGGCCAACGGACGAGCCAAAGCCAAGGCTTCTTCCTTCGTTTCGACGTCGAGGGCGAGGATGAGGCGGCAACCAGAAGACATGAGGGTAGGTTTAGGAAGTCAGCGGTTAGGTCGCAAGAGAAAGAGAAGGCTTGGGGGATACGTGGGCAACCGGGTGCCTAGCCAAGGGAAAGGGCGTAGGTTCTCCCTCGCGATCCGGGGAAGGTGCGCGGAAGAACGTATGTAAAGGTGTGTTCCCTTGCCACCAGTCCTGCCTGCCCACTGGCCTGACCTACTTCTTTGCCGGGGTCGTGCTGGGAAGTTTGGAGACCGAATTATTAAAGGGCTTAGCGGGCTGCTTGCCCAAAAGGTGTAGGTCAGTCCATTCGGCCATGCGGGCGTTGTCCTCGCCCATTTCCTTCCACCCGCCATGGCCCGCACCCTCGCGGATCAAGACTTCGCAGGTGGCACCAGCCTCGGCCGACTTCTTCTGGAAGCGCAGGGCTTGGGTGAAGTGCACGAGGACGTCGTTGTCGCCTTGGACGATGTAAATGGGTGGTTGGGCCTTGGAAATGAAGTTAATCGGCGAAAGCGCCTTACCCATTACGGCCATACCTTCCGGTGAATCAATTTTTGGACCAAAGGCAGGCTTGCGGGTTGCGAGCGGTCCAACGCCATTGAGGCCATCGTTCTCGGTGATCCAGCTGATGAAGTCTGCCGGCGGGTAGTAACATGCCACGACGTTGACAGAACTGCTGACGCGGTCGATGGGGTCGGTGGCCTTAGGGTTACCGGCGTCGCCCTTGACG
>CAIXHF010000082.1 GCA_903919185.1 uncultured Opitutia bacterium
CCGACAACCGAAGCAAAATCATCCGTGGCCTCGGCTTGCGCCCATTCTTCCACGTTGCCGAGCAAGTCGAAGTAACCAGCCCCGGTGGGTTGCGAGGTGCCCACTGGACGAGCGGATACCCCATCGGTGTTATCAAAGGTCCAGGCAGTCTTCGCTGCCGGCGGCAGGGCCAAGTCACCCATGGCCGCCTTATACTCCGCCACCGTCGGTAACCGGACGGGTCGGCCGCACATCCAACCTAAGGCCTCACAAAAGGCCTGCGTATCGGCATAGGCGACCGATTCAACGGGAAGGTTTTCGCGCATACTCGCGCTGGGGTTAGCACCCATCACCGTGGAATAGAAACCCTGGGAGATTTCTTGTTTCATCATGCGGACACCGGAGCTGGCAACGGGGGCAACGAGCTGGTCGAGTTTCGGTAAAATGACTTGGATCGTAGCGGCATGCGTAACGACGTATTCTAATTGGCGACGCACTGCATCTTCCGGGGGAACGACGCCGGGGTTCTCGGCTTCGACGCGCGTCAGCTTCTCACGCAGCGCCCGCGCTAAGGCTAGTGCTTCCGCGGCTTGGCCGGCGCGCAAAAGCTTTGCCATGGTTTGGGCCCGCGTCTCGACGTCCTGGAGGCTCCCTGCGGAGCGCCACCGGTTCCGCTTCTGCACGAAGGCGGCGTATCCGCCCGCGGTGGCCCACGCACTGCGCGGGAATTCCCGCCCCAGTTGCTCTTGCACAGTTAACGCGCGCTCAAACGCTTGCACCGCGAGGGTTGCCTGCGCTTCTTGGGCCGCGCCGGGCGAAGCCTTCGCGTAGCCTTTAATCGCTTCGGCGGCCGCCGCCTCCGCCGCAAGTATCTGTAGGTATAACCGCTGCGAGCGTATCGTTTCCTGCCGGATAGATAAGCGCTCCACCCGGCCAAATTCCGTATCCAACACGTCTCGATACTTTTCTACAAAGGCCTGCTCGGTTTCAATGGCTTCTCCCAATACCTTAACCGCTTCATCGAAGCGACCGGCGGCGAAAGCCGCTTCCGCCTGCACCTCTAAAGCCTGCGTCTCGGCCCTTAAGGGTTCGGCCTCGAGCCGCCGCAAACGCGTGTCGAGCCGGGCGATCTTACCCACATCCGCATAACCCGAGAAGAACCACCGGCTCTCGATGAGCCGTTCCGCTTCCACCGCTCGGCGAAGCTCTCGCATGGCCCCCCCATGGTCCGACTTAGCTAAAGCCGTGGCCTTATCCTCGGCTTCCGTTGAAATCGCCCGCTGCCTTTCCGCCTGAATCACATGATAGCGACGGCGGATGGTCTCCAGCCGCACATTCTCCGAGGCCAACGCGCCGCGAGAGGCCAGATAGTCTTGTTGGGCTTGGACGGCCTCCCCCAAGAGGGCGAGGTCGCCATCATCAATGACGGCTTTATTGAGGCGTTGGGCCTCAAAGTCGGTTTCCTTTTTAAGGGAGAGCAGCCGGAGTTCCTCCGCTTGGTCGAGGCTCAGGGCGGCAAGGCTACTCCCCGTATTGCGCTGGCCCTCCGCGACTAACCAACCCGCGACGAGCACCAAGACTACGGACGCCCCCACCATCAAGGGGGTGCCCTGCTTCTCCCATAGACGCTCCCAGAAGGCCCAGTCCTTTTGCGGACGGGATTTCTTGCCGGGGAGGAAGTCGGACTGGGGGTCGTGAGGGCCGGGGGACATGGAGCGGAATCGGCCAGTTTCATTGCTGGCTGATTGTTTGCTTTAATAGTTTGCTAGGCTGGTTCATGAAAGAAGGACCTTCAACCCTCTAAATGCCTCAATTTAAACGCATCGCTGTCGTAGGAGCTGGCCTCATCGGGGGTTCGGTTCTACTCGCTGCGGCTCGCCGGCAACTGGCAGGGTCCCTCGCCGGTTGGTCGCGATCCCCGGAGGCCCGGACACTTCTGCAGAGTTATGCGGTCGCAGAAATCTTCGATAACCCCGTCGAGGCCGTCCGGGGGGCCGACGTCGTTATCGTCGCCACCCCCGTCGACAAGATGGCGGAAACCTTCCGCGCAATCGGTCCGGGTCTATCCCCTGGGGCGCTCGTCACGGACGCCGGTAGCGTCAAGGCGGCGATACTGATTGCCGCCCAGGAGCTGCCGCCAGGTGTTCACTTTGTCGGGGCCCACCCTATGGCTGGTTCCGAAAAAGCCGGGTCGGCCCATGCCAACGCTGAGCTGTTTGTGAACCGTCCCTGTTTCGTGACTCCCACGGGGCAGGAAAGTCCAGCGGCGGTTCAGTTGACCCATGCGCTCTGGCAGGCTCTCGGCTGCCGCACCGTCGAATGTTCCGCCCAGCGGCACGATGAGATTGTTGCAGCAATTAGTCACGTACCCCATGCTAGTGCTTCGGCCTTGATGTTAGCGGTGGGGAGCTTGCCGGGGTTTGACCCGACCTCAGCCGGCGCAGGCTTGAAAGACGCAACCCGCATCGCCGCGGGCGAAGAAAACCTTTGGGTCGGCATCCTCCTGGCTAATGCCCCCCATGTCATCGCCGGACTCCGTGCCGCCGAAGACCAGACGGCACAACTTCGCAAGGCCCTCGAGGCTGGTGACGCCGAAAAAGTCCATCAGCTCTTAGCCGACGCCCGCGTTCTTCGCCAATCCCTGGATCGCCCGGCATGAGCCCTACCCTGCCGATCAGGCCCTTTCGCACGCCGGCCCGAGGCGTCGCCCAAGTGCCCGGATCGAAGAGCATTACGAATCGCGCCCTCCTGCTCGCCGCCCTCGCCGCGGGCGAAACAGTACTCACGGGCGCACTCTTTAGTCGCGACACGCGGATTCTCATCACGGCGCTTCTCACTCTCGGCTTTGACGTGGCCGCGGATGAAGGCGCGCAAACTATTCGTATCGTCGGACAAGGTGGGCGGATTCCCAAAACCCACGCCAAACTCCATATCGGCAACGCCGGCACCGCCGCCCGCTTTCTGACGGCCTTTCTCGCGCTAGCGACCCGGGGCGTCTATGAACTGGATGGTGACGAGGCCATGCGCGCCCGACCCATGGCGGGCTTATTGGAAGCCCTCACAGGCGCAGGCTGCCGCGCCTTACGCGCAGATGGACAACCCGCCACACACTTCCCGTTTACGCTGCATACCTCGGGCAGCCTAGGTGAATTAGTCGTGGATGCCTCCGCATCTTCGCAACTCTTGTCGGCCTTGTTGATGGTCCTCCCACTATCGCCCGGCGCTTCCGTCCGGATGAAGGGCGCCACGGTCTCCGAACCTTTCGTGGTGATGACCGAAAAGATGTGTGCTCAATTCGGCCGGCCCTTACACCGCGAGGCCGACGGCGTGTGGCGCTGCCCACAATCCGGCACTTACCAGGCACTAGGTACCTACGCAATTGAGCCGGACGCTACTGCCGCGAGTTACTTCATCGCCCTGCCCGCCGTGACTGGCGTAGGTGCGGGCGTCCGCCTGCAGGGGTACGTTAAGCACGGGCTCCAAGGGGACACCGCTTTCGCAGAAGTGGCTGGTCGCTGCGGCGCCACGCTCACCCCGCAAGGTTCGGCGTTAGTCGTCCAAACCTGGTACGACCTCCGCGGCGGTGATTTTGATTTCAACGATTTTTCAGATACCTTCCTCACCCTGGCCGCCCTCGCGCCGCTCGCTTCTTCACCGACGACCATCCGCAACATTGGACACACGCGTAAGCAAGAGACGGACCGCGTGCTCGCCATGGCGACCGAACTAGAACGCCTCGGCATCAAAGTCGTGCCGTCCGCCGCTGAGCTCCGCGCCGACGAAAAACTTTCCACCCTCACGATCCACCCAGCCCGCGAGGCCCTCCGGGCGGCGGCGGTCAAAGGTCCGGTCGAGATTCACACGTATGAAGACCATCGCATGGCGATGAGCTTTGGCATTCTGGGTTCATATGACCTCTTCGGCGATGGGCGGCCCTGGATTGCCATCCAAGACCCCGCCTGCACGAGCAAGACCTTCCCCCAGTTCTTCCAAGCCCTCGAGGCCCTGCGTACGAAATTCGTCGCCGTGGCGGTCGATGGCGGCGCGGCTTCCGGAAAATCCAGCACCGCAAAAGTCGTCGCTCGTGACCTCGGCCTATTACACGTCGATACCGGAGCTCACTACCGCGCGGTCACCCGCGCGCTCCTCGATGCTGGCGCGAGCGCGGATGATGGCGCGTCTGTCCTCCCGGCCTTAGCCCGCCTTCACCTCGGTTCGGAAATTTCCGGCATCTCTTCGGTCATCACCCTGGATGGTCACCGTCCATCCGACGCGGCGCTCCGGTCCGAAGACGTTAATGCCGCAGTCTCTAAATTCGCCGCGCTCCCAGCGGTTCGTAATTTTCTGCTAGCCTATCAGCGGTCGCAGGTGGGGCTCGGCCAAGCCGCCGGCTTTGCCGGCGTCATCATGGAGGGCCGCGATATTGGTTCCGTGGTGCTCCCCCAAGCCGAGGTTCGCGTCTTCCTGCAAGCGGACCCCGTGGCCCGCGCCCAACGCCGTGCCGCCGAAGGGCAAACCGATGCGGTCGCCCATCGCGACTTACTGGATTCGACCCGCGCCACCGCGCCGCTGGTTTGCCCGGAGGGCGCCACGCGCATCGATAATACCCACCGACCGCTCGTAGAGGTGGTTGCCCAAGTGAAGGCGTTGGTCCAGAGTGTGGCTAGTCCCGCATGATTCTCACTTCGAACAATCTCGTCTATAAGGCGGTGTACCATGGTGCCCGCGCTATTGCGGAGGTCTTCGCGACCATCGAAGTAGAAGGCTGGGAGACCGTCCCTAACGGGGCCTGCATCTTTGCGTCCAACCACCAAAGCATGCTCGACCCGCCGGTGATTGGCTCGAGCTTACCGCGGGAAATCTCTTTCATCGCGCGTCGTTCGCTCTTCGATAGCCCCGTTCTCGGAGCGGTCTTAAGTTATTGTCACTGCATTCCAGTGGATCGCGGCGAGGCGGACATTGGTGCGATTCGCTTAGCCTTAGCCACGCTAGCTCAAGGCCGGGGCCTGATGATTTTCCCGGAAGGAACGCGGAGTGCCGATGGCGTCATTGGTGAAGCCAAGGCCGGCGCTGGTTTGCTTGCCTGTAAGTCGGGCGTACCCGTGATCCCTATCCACATCCGCGGAGCCAGGGACGTCCTGCCACGTGGGGCATTCTTCCCCACCGGCGGCGCCCGGGTGCGTGTCCGCTTCGGGAAGCCGTTACTGCCAGCCGACTACGATCCTGGCGAAGGCGTGGCTGGTCGCACGATGGAAGCGTCGCGGCGGATTCTCGCGGCGATTAAGGCGTTACCTGATTACCAAGACCCCGGGCTGTAAGCCCTTACGAAATCCGCTGCGGCATCACGACGCAGAGGAAGTCTTCCTTCAGGCCGCGGATAACGCCGGGGGACATGTCGTCCTTGAATTCAAAATCGATCTCGTCTTCGGTCACCGCTTTCAAGGGCTCGACAACATACTGCGGGTTGAAGGCGATGTTCACGTCGGGACCATCGTACTTCACCGCGATCGGTTCATGCGCCTCACCGGAATCAGACTTGGCGCTGATTTCAAGGTTCTGGTTCTTTTTGGAAACAGACAACCGGATGGTGTTATTACGGTCATCACACATGAGGGCGGCGCGCGTGACGCTGTCCAAGAGTTTTTCGCGCTCGAGGCGAACCTTGCTGCCGGCTTCCTTAGGGATAACCTGACGGTAGTTAGGGTAGTTACCTTCAACGACCTTGGAGACGAGCTGGATGCGGTCGACGAGGCCTTCGTCGTTCTTCGGGATGTCGATGGTGAAGCCGACCTGACGCTCATTGTGGGAGACGTGTGCCTTGCCGCCCACCTTCAGCAGGCGCTGTAATTCGGCGATGGTGCGGGCGGGTAAAATCAAAGCGAGTGGCTTGTCGGGGCCTTCCAACGCGCGTTCACATTTGGCGAGCCGGCGGCCATCAGTCGCGACTACCGTCAGTTTGCCATCTGCGAATTCAAAGAAGACGCCGTTAAGAATGTAGCGGTTTTCATCTGTGGATTGCGCATAGCTAACTTTACGCAGCATCGAACCGAGGTCTTCCTGTTCGATTGAAATGGTGGGTTGTCCCGTGAAGCTGGCGATCGGGGGGAATTGATCTGCAGGCAGGCCGGCGATTTGGAACACGGAACTTCCCGAGGTGACTTTGACGCGGTCTTTTCCAGTCAGTTCTACCACTGTCTCGGCTCCGGATAGGGATCGGACAATCGGAACTAGTTTCTTAACGGGCAAAGTGATTCGTCCTGGCGAGGTCACGGTCGCCTTGATGCGGCAGCAAATACCGAGATCAAGGTTGGTGGTGGTCAGGGTGACGGTATCCCCTTCGGCTTCGATGAGGACATTTTGTAAAATCGGCATCGTGGCACGATTGCCCACCACGTTGGTGACGCTGGAGAGGCCGTTGAAAAAATGGTTTCGGTTTACCTTGAACTTCATGATGCAGACAGATTTGAGGCTGTGGGGGGTCAGTGGCAACCAATCAATGCCCACTTCCGGGGGGACTGTATTAATAGATAACCTGATTAATTAAATACAGTAGTAACCGTAAGTCTCGGAAGGGCGTGGATAGTTTCCCAAGGCGTTGAAATTGGGAGGGATGTGCTTTTCGCGTCCCTGTGCCCAACCTGCGAATAAGGATTACTTTGTTCACAAGGGTCTAGAAGCCCGATTCCCTCACCCCTTATTCACACAGTAGGCTCGTTTTCATCCTCATCTTCTGGGGCGGGGTCTATCTCGCCTTTTCGGAGTAGGAAAAAGTGCCGGACCACCCCCCAGCAGATGTAACCAAGGAAGACCGCCGGTAGCGCGAACTCCCGGAAGCGAAGCGCGGCCACAGCCACCAAGATGATTAGGATAAAGCCGCGCGAGCGGGTCTTGGTATTCCAATCAACCTTTTTAAGGCTCGGGAAGCGCACATTACTGACCATCAGATAGGAGATGATCAACATGAGTGGCAGTAGGGACCAAGACCACGACGTATAGGCCTCTGGCTTGGCCCCAGGAGTCACCATAATCTTGGATAATACCAAGACCAGCGAGGCCATTACCCCGGCGGCTGCCGGTGACGGGAGGCCCACAAAATCGCCGCCCGCCGCCCGCTTTTCATTCCCTGGGACTAAGGGATTAGTGAGGACATTAAAACGGGCCAGCCGCACCCCAACGCAGAGCAGGTAGATGAAGGCTAAGAGCCAGGTGACGAGCTTGATGTCGTCGTTTACCCCCGGGTTGATGATAAGAAAACAGGCCATCAGGGCGGGGGCTACGCCGAAGGACACGGTATCGGCGATGGAGTCAAACTCCGCACCGAAGAGCGATTCGCGGTGCGTGGCGCGGGCCACCCGGCCATCAAATAGGTCGCAGAGACAGGCGAACAGAATGAACCAAACGGCCCAGACATAGTGACTGGCCGAAAGGTTAGGGTCGTCGGTCGTGAAGCGGGCTTCGATGCATTCCTTAATCGCTAAGAATCCACAGAGCATGTTTCCCGCCGTGAAAAGATTAGGCAGGAGATAGATGCGTGCTGCCTCTTCCGGAGAGTTGTAGCGGGGGGGTTGGGGGGTGCTCACGTTTAGGATTTTGGGTCGTCGAGGTACTTCCAGAAGCCGCCTTCTTGTTCGATGCGGGCCTCGTCTTCGGCGAAGGGGAGATGGGAGCGGAAGGCAAAGTCTGCGAAGGTGTGGCGATGGAGAACGTAGTTGGCAACCAATGACCCTTCGGTTGCTTCGAAGTAGATGCGGAACTCGCCGACGCGGAGGCGGTGATACACGTGCCCGCCACGGCGGACGGTCCCGAGTTCGGAACTTCCGCGTAAGAGGTCTTCCGGGGTGAGGGAGGAGAAGGCTTCGACGACGTCCAACTGTTCCAGGGTTGGCAACTTGGCCAGCTCCCGGATCGCTTGGTCACTGAAATTCACTTGATACATCGTTGGGTGAAGCGAACCTTGCCTGGGGCTTAGTCGCAACCTTACTCTTTTAGCGCCACCAGCTTGCGAGCAGGAAATCCACCCGTTTTTCGACTAAATCGAGTACTTTCTCGAAATCCGCCGCTTCGCCATAGTAGGGATCGGGTAACGGTTCTGTGCCAAGGAAGAGCCCCAATTTGGACTGGTGTTCGCCGGGACAGTGAAGCGTGATGGCGCGTAGATTAACCGCGTCGGCGGCGAGGATAACGTCGAATTCCGCAAAGTCGCGGCCGGAGATTTGCCGGGCGCGTAGGGCCGTGAGGTCGTAGCCGCGGAGGCGAGCATGGTGAATGGTGCGCACGTCCGGCGGGTCGCCGATGTGGTAGTTTTCAGTGCCGACGGAATCAACGACCAGCTCGATACCGCGGGCCTTGGCCTTGACGCGCAGGACCACTTCCGCCGTGGGGCTCCGACAGATGTTCCCCATGCAGACCATCAGTATTTTGCGCGGCTGACCCACAGCCAGGGCTTAGACTTTCCCGCCGAAGCTCTGGTGGTCGTCGAGGTCCAGGACGTCGAACCAGGTAGTGATATCTTCGCGCTTAGCACCCGCCGGGGTCGACGACTGGTAATGGGTCAGGCGTTCCCGACTGCCCGGGGCGGAGGGCGCGCGTTGGTCATGGAAGGCACTAAAGGCGGCGATTTCGTAGCCCGCCCGGGTGTGCTTGGCGTTGGCCAACATCCAAGAGAGGATTTCGCCATCCCCAAGGCCCATGGCTACTTGTGCTTTGAGGGCTTCGGCATCGATGCCGAGGAAGTTTAGGACGTTCTGGTCGAGGGAGCAGTTGTAGGTGTATTCCCCGTTCTTACCCTCCAGCGTGGCCCGCGCCTTGTCTAACATGCGTGGGAGGATCACTAGGCCGCCGAGGCGACAGCGAGGGCTGCGAGGGGGGTGCAGGGAGAGATCGTAGGGGTTGTAGGCCATAATTTGCTGAAAATAGCCCCAGGCCCACCTTTCGCAAGTAAACAGGGGTATTTACCTAACTTTGGGGGGTTGCCAAAATGTCACACCTCACTCAATTTTGGAACCATGGTCGCTGCGTCCGGAGATACCGCCCTCCCCCTTCCCCTCGGGGTTATGGGCATGGTCTGTGCTTTCATCTTCTTGTTCAGTGCGGCCTGGGACTGGCAGGTGAAGTCCGCCCCATCCCCGCGTAACGTCCCTGCGGGTGGGCTGTGGTTGCTCCGGTTGGGGTGGTTGCTCTTGACCATCTCCTTAGCCGCGGACGGCCTCAGTCGGAACACCTTCCCGGTCGATTCATCCGCAGGGATGCTCCGGTCGATTAGCTGGGGGTTGGCGGGGTTAGCGATTTTCTTGGACCTCGCCTTCCAGCATCGTTTGCCCGTTTGGGTCATCTCCTCCGCCACGATGGCCTGTATGTTTACCGCTAGTCGGCTCGGCGGGGAGACCCACGCGTTTACGTCTTCGGTCAAGCCGTTGATTCTCCTCCATATTGCGGCCGCTATTTTGGCTTACTGCCTCTTGGCCGCCCAAGCCCTCAACGCCCTCGCCTACCTTCTGCAGGACCGCGCCCTCGCCCAACGAAAATTTGGCGGCATCTATGGCCTGCTGCCGGCCTTAGTGCCCATGAATAAAATTGGCACCAACTTGATGGGCGCCGCGGTGTGGATGCTGGGCTTGTCCGTAGTTATTGGGGCGGTCGATGCCTTCACTGGTATCGCCGGATGGGTTAATTTACCGAAGCTCTTCATGGCCGCTGCAACGCTTCTCCTCGCGGTCATACTGCTCGTGCTCCAGCGGCGCTCCACCCTCAGCGGCGCCGCCTTTGCGCGCGGCTCTTTATGGCTCCTATTGCCGGCGCTCTTGGCGCTCTGGCTTTCCCTGCCCACCGCCCGATGAGTGCACCGCCCACCACCTTGGTGGCGTTGAGCGCCACGCACCACACCGCCGGCCTCGACGCCCGCGCGGCGTTCAGCGTCTCGCCGGCTGGGGTGGAGGCTTTTTATCGGGCGGCCCGCGCGGCCGGCCTCGCCGAGGTCGTCCTCCTCGCGACTTGCAATCGGCTGGAAGCCTATGCGATTGGCGACGAAGCCGCCGCCCTGCATGCTCGCGCCGCCTTGATCCAAGCGACGGGCGTTGCGCCCACGGAATTAGATCGGCACCTGCGGCCAATTCCTGGCCTACAGGCCGTCGAGCATTTGTTTGCGGTCGTCGCCGGCTTAGATTCCCAGATGATCGGCGAAGCCGAAATCGCGGGGCAGACGAAGGATGCGTACGCCGATGCGCTCGCGCGCGGCATGACGGGCCCGATGTTGAATCGCATCTTCCAGCGCGCCTTCCAGGCGGGCGCTTGGGCCCGCACCCATACGGGAATTGCGCAAGGTCAGGTCAGCTTGGGAAATATCGCTGTGGAGCTGGCGGGCCGGGTTTTTGGACAGTTGGCCGACGCGCGTATCCTCGTCCTCGGCACGGGCGAGGTCGGTCGCCAAGTGGTGCAGGCGCTCGTCTCGCGCGGCGCGACCCAGGTCTCCGTGGCCTCCCGCACTTTCGAGAACGCTCGGGCCCTCGCCGAAGAATTCGCGGGGTCCTCCCTAACCCTCGCGGACGCCCTGCAACAAGCGCATGCCCATGACGTGGTCATTGGCTGTGCCGCCGTCGAGCGCGCCTTACTCGATACCGAAACGATTCGTGCCTTCACGCGGCGGCGCCAAGGCCGTCCGTTGTTACTGATCGATCTCGGCGTGCCGCGTAATTTCGATGCGGCCGCGCGCTCCGTCGAGGGGGCTTATCTGTGCGACCTCGACGACCTCTCCGCCGTGGCGAACGCCAATTTAAAGGCGCGCTTAGCGGAAGTCGCCCGCGCCCGCACCGTGCTGACCGAGAAGGCCGCCCGCGTCTGGGGCGCCACCCAAAGACCCGCCACGGGCACCCCATGAAACCGACCGTTCTGATTGTTGACGACGAGAAGCACACACGCGATGGCCTGCGCGCCGCGCTCGAGGATAAGTATGAGACCTTCGTGGCGAAGGATGCCGCGGAAGCGGCGCGTCTCATGCAGGATGTCCCCCCTGATGCCGTGCTGACCGACCTACGGATGGCGGGCGAGGATGGGATGGCGGTGATTGATCGGGCGCTCAAGCTCTCGCCGCAACCCGTGTGCCTGATGATGACGGCCTACGGCGACGTGGAGACGGCCGTGCAAGCGATGAGCCGCGGCGCTTATTGGTTCATGCAGAAGCCTGTCGATCTCCGGCAGGTCGAATTACTCTTGGAGCGAGGGCTGAAGGCTCGTGCGACCGAGAAGGAAGTCACCGTGCTGAAGACCCGACTTGACCGCAAGTTCTCGCTAGGTGAAGTGGTGGGCTCATCCGCTGCCTTGCAGCATTCCATCGAGCAGGTCCGCTCAGTGGCGACCTCGAATGCGACCGTGCTGTTACTCGGAGAGACCGGGACCGGCAAAGAGCTATTTGCGCAGATGATTCATCAGGCGAGTAATCGTGCGAAGGGCCCGTTCATGGCGGTCCATTGCGCGGCCATTCCGGCTAACCTCCTCGAGAGCGAGCTCTTTGGCCACGAGAAAGGCTCCTTCACGGGGGCGACCGAACGACGCGTCGGCCGTTTCGAGTCCGCTGATGGCGGGACGCTTTTCCTCGACGAAATTGGCGAGATCGACGCGACGACACAGATAAAGCTTCTGCGTTTCCTAGAGACCCGCAGCGTCGAACGCCTCGGTTCACATAAGCCGATTGCCCTCGACCTCCGCTTGGTGTGCGCGACGAACCGCGATTTACTACAGATGGTGAAGGAAGGTAAATTCCGTGAAGACCTTTACTACCGTCTTTCCGTCGTGCCCTTGCGGATGCCGCCGTTGCGTGAGCGGTCGGATGACATCCCCCTGCTTTTGGCGCATTACCTTAAACGGTTTGCGGCGGAGAACAATCTGGTGGAGGTGCGCTTGGCCGCCGATGCCTTGGCGGTGCTGGCTCGCTACCCGTGGCCTGGTAATATTCGTGAACTGCGCAACACGTGCGAGAACCTGGCGGTGCTGCGCGCAGGTAAGGTGGTCGGCGCGGCTGATCTCGATGCGCGCTACACCCAGCCGACGAGCCTCGGCGGTAGCGTCCGCCCCGTCCTGCCAGCGGCCACGGGGGGCATGTTTGATAAGGAGCAGAACGAGAAGGAGCTCCTGAAGCAGGCCCTGGCTTCTGCCGCCGGCAATCGGACGAAGGCCGCCGAGCTGCTGGGGATTTCGCGGCGAACGTTGCACCGGAAACTTTTACAATGGCCCGAGTTAGAAGTCGGCCCGCCGCCGCATGCTTAAGGCTTGGCTAGTTTGCGCCGTTGCGGCGACCTCCGTGCTCGGCGCCGACATCGCTGGGTCCGATCTCTTGAAGACCGCACTGACGGATGGGCTCCGGCAGGCCGCCCCAGCCTCCTCGGTCGACTTTGCGGGCACGCTCCCCGGCCGCCGCAGTTTGGCGGATGGACGCGCGTCCGCCGCTTTGCTCTTTCAGAAAGACGGCGAACCCGATCCCTCCGCGCCTGCCGGGCAGACTCTGCAGCGGTACTTATTGGCGAATGCCGCCGTCGTCGTGGCGGTCCATAAGTCTAATCGTCAAAACCAGGTAAGCTTCGCCGACCTCAACAGTTTGTTGGCCAAGGACCCGAAGGTTTATTACGTGAACTGGAACGACCTCGCCGGGGGGAATCTCTCGGAAACGATTCTCACCTACCTTTACGCCCCCCATGGGGCTTTTGCCCGGGAACTCATTCAGGGGGTGCCCTTAGGTAAGCAGCCCTTTCGTCAGGAAGTGAATATGGTCATGGATTGGGCTCCCGTCGGCCAAAGCCTGGCTACCCGGCCGGCGACCTTAGCCCTCGCCCCTGCCCTACCCGCTGGCTCCGAGGGCCGCTTGCTTCAGGTGTCCGATGGCCGCCCCGGTAAGGCGACCACCGCCTACTCCCCGGATGAGATGAATATCTATAATGGCGACTACCCGCTGCGCCTTCCCCTGTATCTTTATGTGCGGAGTGATAAGCAGACGGCACATAAAGATGCCCTGAAATGGCTATTTTCAGAGGCCGCCGCCGAGCAGATACGCTCTTTAGGCCTCTACCCTGCCCCCAAGGCCATCCGCGAGCGTTTAGCCCAAAGGCTTGACAGCCGTTAAGCAGATTGGTCTGCTCACTTTCCGAAAGCGCGCGTAGCTCAATGGTAGAGTACCACCTTGCCAAGGTGGCTGTTGCTGGTTCAAGTCCAGTCGCGCGCTCCACTTTAACCCACCCTAACCGGTGGGTTTCTTGTTTTAGGCGACAACCGGCAGGGTCACCGTCACCCGCAAGCCCTTCGGCCGGACGTTATCCGCCGTCACCGACCCGCCGTGAAGTTCGGCTACCTGTCGGACGATACTCAGGCCTAGGCCACTCCCACCGGCCCGACGTGATTTGTCCGTGCGGTAGAATCGGTCGAAGAGTCGCGGGAGATCGACGGCGGCGACGCCCGCCCCGTCATCCTGAATTTCTAGGGCGACGCCGCCAGGCACATGCGAGGTGCGGATTAGGAGGTGCGTCGCGCCCGCGGCGTGCGCGAGCGCGTTCTCGATGAGGTTCTGGACGAGCCGACGCGCTTGCACGGGATCAGCCGCCGCACTCTCCTCCGCCCGCAGGTCGAGCTCAACGGTGACCTTGGCTGCCCGGCAACGTGGGCCGAGCTCTTCGGCGACTTCCCGGCACGCGCGATGTAGAGCACCCCGTTCGCGCCGCATGTGGTCATGGGAACTCTCCAGGCTCGCAAGGGCGAGTAACCCTTCGACGAGCCCTTGCAGGCGCCCGACGGAGGAAACAATTTTCTGGATAAACCGGGCCCGGTCTTCCGGCGTCATCGTTGCTTGATCGTCGGCCAGAGTTTCCGCATAGCCACGGAGAATCGTCACCGGGGTGCGGAGGTCGTGTGAGACGTTCGTGACGAATTCACGTTCCATCGCCTGGAGACGTTTCAGCGCGGTCACTTCTGCTAAGACAAAGATGACGGCGCCTTCGCCGAAGGCTTCGGGGTCGGTGCGCGCCCCGGCTGCTTGGATCCAAGCGTCGGCGAGTGGCGCGCGGTGTAGTAAGATAGTCTCCCCCGCCCTGCCCTCGCGGCGCACTTGCCGAATCAGTTCGATGAAATCGGCGCTCTTCACTAGCGGCACGATGGATCCGCCCAGTTCGGCGTCGGATAAGCTAAACAAGGCGTTCGCTGCGGGATTCGCCAGCCGGAGGCGGTCCTGGGCGTCGACCACGAGCACGGCGTCCGTCAGTGGGGCCAAGAGCGCGTCCACGCGCTTGGCTGCCGCCGAACGGATTTCCCCTTCGGTTAACGTGCGTCCTTCAATCGCCGTAAAGAGTTCATCCAGCGAGAGCCAGCGAATCAGCCAGCCCTGTGGCCTTACCCCCGTGCCTCCACCCAGCAACGAACGTCGGCACCAACGGAGGCAGTGGCCCAGTTCGGCGAGGCACCAGCCAACCAGGCCAAGCCCGATGGCGAGTATCATCCAAGGAAGCCAGCTCATCGACCTCAGAGTGTGCGAGTGGTCGACTTCTGGAGCGAGTGCAAAGCACTCATCCTGTTACGCGATAGCCGACCCCGCGGACCGTTTCGATGATATCACCCGATGGACCGAGTTTTTCACGGAGTCGACGGACGTGCGTGTCGACTGTGCGCGTTTCTAAGTCGGGCGAATAATTCCAGACATCCGAGAGGAGTTCTTCCCGGGACTGCACCCGGCCTTTGCGCTCTAAGAGCAGGCGCAGTAATTTGAATTCCGTGGCCGTTAATTCGAGGGGCGTCCCAGCGGCGGTGACCTCATGCCGCTCGATGTCGAGCAGGAGCGCTCCCGCGGCGAGCCGAGTGGAGGGTTTGGCGGCGGCGGATTTAGCCCGGCGGAGCAAGGCCTGCGCGCGGAGCATGAGTTCACGCACGTCAAAAGGCTTGGTGACGTAGTCGTCGGCGCCGGACTCCAGGCCGCGCACCTTGTCGGCGGTCTCCCCTTTTGCGGTCAGAAAAATCACTGGGGTGTCTTGCAGTAAGGCATCGGCCCGAACCATGCGCAGCAACTGCACGCCCGTGAGTTCGGGCATCATGACATCTAAGATGATGAGGTCGGGTCGGAAGTCGCGGGCGAGGCCGATGGCCCGCAGCGGATCGTTTAAGCTGCGCACCGCGTACCCGACTTGGCGGAATTTATAATCCAAGAGCTCCGTGACGTCCGTCTCATCGTCGACGACGAGGATGCGTTTAAGGTGTTCAGCGTCTTGAGTGGGCATAGATAGAAACAAAGCCGCAATCGGAGGGAGCGCCAGATTTAGGTGTCAATTGTGTCGATTGGGTTACAGGGCGTCTTTAAATATGTAAGATATTAATGAACAATTACTTAAGATATACCGTCACCTGATTGTTTCACTCCTAGGCCACAAGTGTTACAAAGACACTGTTCCACGTGGAACATCTCTCCCCCGCCCTGCCCTTACGCGCTCTTCTGGGCCCGAAACAAGACCATCAATAAGGAAATATCCGCTGGGTTCACGCCACTGATACGGCTCGCTTGGCCGAGGGTCTGGGGCTGAATTGCATGGAGCTTCTGGCGTGCTTCAATGCGAAGACCATAGGCCTTCAGGAAGTCAAAGCCTGCCGGCACCTTAAAGGACTCCAGGTCATGGAGTTTGCGGGCGGATCGGCGTTCGCGATCCAAGTAGCCTCGGTATTTGACGCGATACATGACTTCGGCTTGGACTTCAGGGGTTTCAGCCAGGAAGCTCGGCGGTAAGTCCGCCGGCATGCCTTCAACATTTCTTCGGAGAACATCGCCCGCCAGTCCGCCCCTAATGGCGATTTTTTCCAGGTATTCGGTCCAGTGCGCGACTTGGGCGGCCTTGGCCTCAATTCGGGCTAAACGAGCGGCTGGGACTAGGCCGTAATCTGCGATTTTAGACTTAAGGCGAAGTTCGGCGCTGCCGTGGTTGAATAAAAGACGGTATTCAGCCCGGCTGGTAAACATGCGGTAAGGCTCTTGGGTGCCTTTAGACACCAAGTCGTCGATGAGGACCCCAATATAGGCCTCGTCGCGCCCAATGACCATCGGGGTCAGGCCTTGGACCCTACAGGCGGCGTTAACTCCAGCGACCAGCCCTTGAGCAGCGGCTTCTTCGTAGCCAGAGGTCCCATTGATCTGGCCAGCGAAGAAGAGGGCCTCGACCTTTTTGGATTCTAGGGTGGGGTAGAGCTGGGTGGGTGGGGCAAAGTCGTATTCCACGGCATAGGCCGGCCGGAGCATGACAGCTTTCTCCAGCCCCGGGATGGAATGGAGCATCTCGAGCTGAATATCAAAGGGCAGGGAGGTGGAGAGACCGTTGATATACCACTCATCCGTATTACGACCTTCGGGTTCCAAGAAGAGCTTATGAGACTCCTTTTCCGAGAACTTCACAAACTTATCTTCAATGGAGGGGCAGTAGCGCGGGCCAACCCCTTTAATCTCGCCGCCATAGAGAGGAGAGCGGTGGAGGTTATCATGGACGATCTTACCGGTCACGCCAGAGGCCTCGGTCATCCAGCAGGAGACTTGATCGCTGCCAGGAGTCCATCCAGGGAGGCGCTCGCCACGTTGTTCCACGTGGAACATGTCGGCTTCTTGCCGGGTATCATGGAAGGCAAAAAGGGTAGGGGAGAGATCGCCGGCTTGCTCTTCGCATTGGCTAAAATCAATGGATGAGCCAAGGATGCGCGGAGGGGTGCCGGTCTTAAGGCGCTGCAGTTCAATTCCAGCATCTAAGAAACTGCTAGACAACGACTTAGCACTAAAATCACCCAAGCGACCGCCTTCTGTTTTATTACTCCCGATGTGCATCAAGCCGCGCAGAAATGTGCCCGTCGTGACCACGACAGTTTTACCGTAGAAGGCCAGATCGAGGTTGGTGTTAACCCCGACCACTGCCCCGCGCTCAAAGATGAGGCCGGTGACCACGGACTGGAAGATGGTTAGCCCAGGTTGAAGTTCGCAGAGGTGCTTCATCCGAAACTGATACGCCTTCTTGTCGCATTGCGCCCGGGGGGCTTGGACGGCCGGGCCCTTGGAAGAGTTAAGTAGGCGGAACTGGATTCCAGTGGTATCCGCGGTCAGGCCCATCTCGCCGCCGAGGGCATCGATTTCCCGAACAATATGCCCCTTGGCCTGCCCCCCGATGGCGGGGTTACAGCTCATTTGGGCAATGGTATCAATATTTCCGCTGAGCAGCAGGACCTCAACGCCCATGCGGGCCGCGGCGAGGGCGGCTTCGACGCCCGCATGGCCAGCCCCGCAGACAATGACGTCGTAGGGCCGGGAGGGGCCGAGGCGGATTTCTTTGGGCGGTCGCATAGGAGGCTTCCCTCCTAGCGGAGGTATCACTTCCCTATGCAGAAGGAAGCAAAGAGCTTGTCCAGCATACGCTCATTATCAATGCGCCCGACAATCTCCCCGAGGGCGTCCAAGGCCTCCCGGCAGCGGGAAGCGGCCAATTCGGTCTGGGCGGGGGGTGCCAGGTGCTCGCGAGCCACCTTCAAAGCCGCGGCCGCCCGGAGGAGGGCGTCCGCATGGCGGACCCCGACGACCAGGTCTTCGGTGCCCGGGGCGATTTCACGGTCGACCAGAATCTGACCCAGCTGGTCCCGGAGGGTATCAGCGTCACGGCCATCCAGAAGGCAGGTCGGAATCTTCGTCAGATCGACCCGCCAGGAGGCGTGGGCGGGGTCGGCGGGGAGGTCTGACTTATTAGTGATGACGAGCGTGCGCGTTGGATCAAGCAATGCCTCGAGTTCCGCGGGTAACGACGGCGGCGGCGCCGAGCGGTCGACGACGAGCAGAAGAAAGTGGGCAGCGCGCGCTTGTTCGAGGGCGCGCTCCATGCCGGCATGTTCCAGGGCGGAGCCTCCCACGCGGAGGCCAGCGGTGTCGACCGCGGTGACCGCGAGGGGGAGACCGGCGATGGGCGCTTCGAGGAAGTCGCGCGTGGTTCCCGGTTCCGCACTCACGAGCGCGCGCGCGGAACCACTCAGCGCGTTAAGTAAGCTCGACTTGCCGGCGTTCGGTGCGCCGACCACGGCGACGCGTAGGCCGGTACGCAGGGCGGCGTCATGCCGCGCGGTCCGAGCGTATCCAGAAAGTTCTGACTCAATCTTAACCAATGTTTGCAAGGGCCCATTGGGGTCCTCGGTCGGCAGGTCTTCTTCAGGGAAATCGATATGCGCTTCCAGCGTTGCGAGCGCCGCGAGGAGGCGGTCACTCCACGCAGCGACTTGCCGGCCCAATTCGCCTGCGAGTTGGCGGCGGGCCGAAGCGAGCGCGCGCTCCGAACTGGCGTGGATTAAATCAGCGATGGCTTCCGCTTGGGTGAGGTCGAGTTTACCGGCGAGGAAGGCGCGGCGCGTGAACTCACCGGGTTCCGCCGCGCGACAACCACGGGCGAGGCAATCTTCGATGAGTCGACGGACGAGGAGTGGATTGCCGTGACACGTGACTTCCAGCGAATCATTGCCAGTGAAAGAATACGGTGCGATCGCCAGGACAGCGACCACTTGGTCGATGGCGTTACCCGCGAGGTCGCGCCAGACCGCCGTCGTCGCGCGGCGGGCGGCGGGGGTGGTGCTACGGCCAAAGGCGGCGCAGGCGATGGTCGCCGCCAAGGGTCCATCGATACGGATTAC
>CAIXHF010000083.1 GCA_903919185.1 uncultured Opitutia bacterium
CGAGGTAGGGTTGGCACTGCGTGCCAACCTAGCCGCCATGGGGTCTGACTTCGTTCGGCATCCTGAACGTGTCTGACCCCGTTGGCGCTCTCTGCCTCTCGCGGGCTCCGCCCGCGGGTAGGGGCAAGGCTACGCCTTGACCTCCTAAACAAGAAGGGCGCGGCAAAGCCACGCCCCTCCATGAGAACATGCTATTTGAAACCGATTTTTCGTCGTCGTTTGTCATCTACGCTACTGAGCGATTTAAGCGTGCCGATGACGGCATCGATGACTTGGTCATGGTTATCCAGCCGGGCGTGGGCTTCGCGCACACTGTCTTCGATCTTAGGTAGGGCGAGTTTAAGGCCGCTGATGGCTACGAACACTCTTACGACCATGATGCCCATCTTGATGGCGAGCTCACTGTTCAGGATATTCGCAGCTTGGATGACACCATGCTCCGTGAACGCCCAAGGTAGGCTTCGGTCACCCCCTCGTCCCTTTGAGGTCGCAATTTGCGACCTCAAATCATCGCGCTCCGCCTCGGTCAATCGGAAGGCAAAATCATCCGGGAATCTTGATAGATTGCGTTTGATCTGTTCGTTGAGGCGTTTCGTGCTGACGCCGTAGAGTCGGGCAAGTTCCGCGGCTAGGATCACTTTACGTCCCCTTAGCTCGGTGATTTGAGACGCAATCTTCTCTGTGGTTATATTGGCGGCCATGCCAGATTTGATGCTAGGCCTGGCCGCTGCTCAAGAGCCCCTGACATCATAGATTACTTGGCCTTGGTTGATGGATATCAACTAGGACCCAAAGGGAGCATCGTCCCATGCCTCGGGTAGGGTTGGGACTGCGTACCAACCTAGCTGCCTCTCGCGGGCCCCGCCCGCGGGTAGGGGCAAGGCTACGCCTTGACCTCCTAACCAAGAAGGTCGTGACGCAGTCCCGACCCTACCTGTTTTGGTATTTACCTTTCCACTTTTGCACAGGCCGTAGGCCGTTTTGCACCTTTGCACGGTCTTCGCATCTTTCCGTCCTCCGTACTCTGTACTCCGTCCTCTCGCGGCCTCCGGCCGCGCTCACCTTTCCACTTTTCCACAGGAGCTCTGCTCCGTTTTGCACCTTTGCACCCTTCAACTTCGCCCTACGGATTCGGATTCGCCACGATACTCTCGTCGACCCACTGCAGTACCAGGATGGACCAGATGAACCAGCGGGCGACCAGCCCCGTCTGGGTGGCATTCGGGGCGTCCCCGAGGCTGACCGCCGTCATGATATGCCCCGCGCTCATCTCGCCTTCGGCCTTGCCGAGTTTTGCGGAGTACCCGACCGGGATGCCCACGTCGCGTTCGATGGCGCGCTTGAAGGTCCCGGCACCGACGATGTAATCGAAAGTCTTGTCGGTGGGGACATCGAAATAGGTCCACATCGCGTAATTCAACTCATCAAACTTCGTCTTGAAGCTCTGTTTTAGCCGGAAAGCCCTCGGCATGTCCGTTCGCCTTACCACCACGTTGTCCTTATCGACGACCTCGACGACCCAGCGCACCCCGAGGTATTCCGTCACCCCGATACGCACGCCCTCCCAGAGGGGCGCGTCATCGGGAATCTTTGAGTACTTGTGCCGGTCGAACTCTCCCGGCCCCGGTAGCTTGTTCCAGAAATCGTAGATGCTGTCCTCCTCGTCGTCCCGCATGGCTTAGCGCTTTTTTGTCGGAATTAAGGGAATGTAGGCTCCGTCAGCGTGGCGATCGACGAGGCATACTGGTTAAGCTTGGCTCGGGATTTCTCCCTTTCCTCGGGATTGCCGTCGATGAACTTTGTGACATGGTCCTTCATGTTCACGTAGTTATCGACCACTTTGACCGTCCGGGCGTAGATGTCATGGACGACGCTGGTCTTGATGTACTCTTCGTACTCTAGCAAAAGGTCGCCTTCCGTGGTCAGCTCTTGGGACTTCTTCAGGTGGCTCATCGCCTCGACGCCTCCGAGGACATAGGGACCAAACTGCGTCCTGATTCGGTCTCTCAGCCATTCGCGCCTTTCCGGCTCAATGTCCTCGATTGTGTCGTGCAGCGCCGCGACTAGCCGGAGCTCATGCAGGCGTTCGGGCAGGGCGTTCACCACATCGAGCACATGGCAGATGTACGGTCGCCCATCGGGCTGCTTACGTACCTGCCCCACGTGGACCTCCGCCGCTAAGGCAATTGCTTCGTTTAACAACCTCTGCTGATCCGTGATTTCATCGCTCATAAACTCATCCTGCCCAACCCCGCGAATCTGGCAATTCCATCTCCATGCCTATGACGTAATATAATACGCGGCCAACCAGGGTGGGACAGCACCACGTGCTGCCCTAGGCGGATAGCGGTTAGTGGTTGGCGGTTAGGCAATGCATAGGCGACTCCAGCCGCCCGCTAACATCCCGATCCCCGCTCCCCTTATCACCCTGCCTCGGGTAGGGTTGGCACTGCGTGCCAACCTAGCTGCATCTCACGGGCTCCGCCCGCGGGTAGGGGCGCGATTTATCTCGCCCTCCTAACCAAGAAGGGCGCGGCAAAGCCACGCCCTTGCCTCCGGTAGCCCTGCGGCGGCCAATATCTTGGCGGGTCTGCGTCGGCGACGTGTCCGATCCGGATTACGAAAACTCGGCATGCTTAGTCATGCTTGCCGAGCCAGTCCTCATTCGCAAGATGTTGATATGAAGCGTCGCCGGCCCAGTTGGTTTGGTCCTGAGTATCAGCCGCCAGGCGATGACGTTAGAAAACTCATGAAGGATCATTGGGCTGTGCCGTTTTGGGGCATCCGTGAATCTGGCCCGACTGGCGTGGTGTTCTTTAATCAGGCAGATGCAGATATTTTTTTATCTGGGGACTCGCCGGCAAAGAAACTGAAGCTCAAGGTGGTTTTATTTCATATGCATGCCACAAAGCCTGAGAAGCGCGACTGGCTTGCCGACCTAGGGGTTTCAGCTGTGAGGGAAGACTGCTCCCGTACGAAGATTGGCTATACTTTGGAATGGGTGCCTTTACTCCGTCAGGGGCGTAAGCCGTTTGGATTGATCCCCAACATGGTTTGCGATGACGCCGTGAAGGATTTCTACGTCTTGGATGCCGACTTCGAAGCCCATGTCTTCGGGGACGCGTTCACCTTGGCGCAGCGGCGCGAGTATGCGAAGGCGCTGGGAGTCGACATCGGCCTGGTGGAGCCGCTTAAGGGAAATGGGCCTAAAAAGGGCGACTTTTGACGTCTTCAGATTATTGTAATGATGTAAACCTAGCGGTACTTGAAATCACGCAATCCAAGCACCGCTATTATTACGCAAGTCATTGTATTACAGTATTTAGCGAACCTGAAACCTGTCGTCGATTGAGGGCCGAATCAGGTATGGTGACAGTCCTATGAACCCCGCACCCATCCGTAAGAACTGCACCCACGAATACCAGACCCCCGCGACGCCGGTAGCCGTTTGCGCTGCACTCCAGCGCCTATCCGATGCCATCCCAGGCGTCTCCATCAGCCAGCCCACGCCCGATGAGGCACGCATCGAGGCGCCCGGCGTCCTGATCCGCGTCAAGCTGCGCGTAGTCGCCGGATGGACGTTCGTCGCCACCAGTTTCAAGACCTGCGCTCAGTGGGCCTGGCGCAAGGTCATGGCGATCTTGCATCCTATCCTACAGCTCCGCCGTGCGGATTGTGCGAAGGATATCTCTGCGGAGAAACCTCAGACCAAGAAACCGGCGGTTTCCGTCTGGAAAGTTGTCAGCGAGTTCATGGACGATCCGCAGAAGTCAGAGCACCTTACCTTCACTCGAAAAGCTATTCAGCAAGCGAAGGACTCCGTCTTCCGTGATGGCGCCGCTGTAGGTGAAACATTAGAGCGACTCTACTTTGCAGCTCAACGCATGCGTGAGGGCGGGCATAAGGGCATTACACGGGACACCTTTTTCAAGAAGTACGTTAACCTCCGTGGCTTCCGCGCCCATATCTCGAATACTCAGGCTACGAAGTTTCGTGAGGACTATGTTGCTGAACATAACGGCAAAGAGATCCTCGGCCGAATGCATGTGACCATCGGTGCGCGTCACAACGAGACCGGCTGTATTTCTATCCATTTCGAGTTCTGCCCAGACTGCCGGCGCATCATCATCGTCCGCTGCGGAAAACATGGCCGCACTTACCACTCCTGAACTGCCACCACTTTCCATCCAACTCCACGCCACCATGAAAAAACCAACTCAGCTCAAGTTCCCCGCCACACCTCGCACCAAGTCTCCTGACCGAGGGATGCGCGAACTTCGCCTAACCAGCAACTCGAAGGGCGCCCAGACCTTCATCGCGAAGATCGAACCACACTTCACCATCGTCGTCACCGGCGGCCGTAAGCCCACCGTCAGCCTGCGATACTCCCACCACGGCATCACCTTCGACTCCTTCGAGCTCAACGGAAAGTTCGAGAAAGTCATCGACCACATTCGCGCAAAGTTCCCCGAACTCCGCGTCGACTGAATTACTTGCACCGCCTCTCGCGGGCTCCGCCCGCGGGTAGGGGCGCGATTTATCGTGCACTCCCCAGCCAACCAAACTCTAGCCAACCAGCGAACTCGCGGACGCAGGATGCGTTAGAACTCCACCTTCGCGATGCTTGGATTGTTGGCGTGGGCATGGATGAGGTAAACCTCGACTTGCTCGGCCTTTAGCCCGGTGAGCTTGGCGACGGCGTCGCGGTACATGCTCATCTGATGTCGATAGTTGTCGAGCAGCTTGGGCAGCGTCCCGCCATCGGTC
>CAIXHF010000084.1 GCA_903919185.1 uncultured Opitutia bacterium
CCGCCGCCGCGAGGCTCGCGGGCGTTGGGGTCGTAGGTTGGGTTAGGTTGGTCAGCGAGGAAGGCCCCCGTCGACTTTTGCCACGCAAGCAACTGCTTCTTGAGTGCCTCCACGCGAGCGGGTTCCTGTTGGGCGAGGTCCTTGCTTTCGTCCGGGTCCTTGCGCACGTCGTAGAGTTCGAAGGTCGGCCCCGCAAACTTTTCGATGAGCTTATAGTCGCCGGAGCGGAGGAGGCTCATCGGTTCGCCTTTGCCGATGTAGCAAGGGAAGTGCCAGTAAATAGCCGTGCGATCGAGGGAGACCCCGGTGCGTAGTTGCTTCATGAGACTGAGCCCATCGGTGGGCTGTTCCTTGGGCAAGGGGGCGCCGACGGCCTCGAGGATTGTCGGCATGAAGTCGATACTGGCGACGGGTTCTTGGTACGTCTTGCCGGCTGGGATGACGCCGGGCCAACTGACGGCACCGGGCACGCGCAGGCCGCCTTCGTACAGCAAGCCTTTGCTGCCACGCAGCGAGCCGACGACGTAGGGCAGGCCACCGTTGTCGGACGTGAAAATCACCAACGTGTCCTTGATTAGGCCCAGGCTCTCGAGCTTGGTCATGATGCGACCGATGCTTACGTCGACCGCTTCGACGGTTGCTGCGTATTCGGGCGTGATGCCTTTGTCTGCTCCGGTGGGCGTCTTCGCCTTGTACTTGGCGAGCAGTGCGGGTTTGGGGTCGAAGGGTTCGTGTACGGAGTGTTCGGCGTAGTAGAGGAAGAAAGGCTTTTCGCGGTGCTTATCCACCCAGGCCAGCGCCTCGTCGCAGAGGGCGTCGGAGAGGTAGCGCCCCTTGCCGTCCATATAGGCGTCCTTGGCGAAGCCCACATCGTCGGGCCGCACGTAGACATCGAAGCCACGGCCGGTCGGGCTGCCAGCCGAACCATTGCGGCCGCGCCCGAGGTTCCACATGCCGATCAAGGCCGTGGCGTACCCTTGGCCACGCAGCACGTCAGCGACCGTCTTGGTGTGGGCGGGAAGCTCATCGTTGCCGCGGGTCGAAACCACCTTCATGTGGGGTTGTCCCGGGGCGTAGCGCTCGTCGACCACCGTGTAGACGCCGTGGCGCGACGGGTATTGCCCCGTCAGCAGGCAGGCCCGAGTCGGGGCGCAATTGGGCGCGCTCGCGTAACACTGGGAGAAGACCGCGCCGGAGCGGGCGAGTTTGTCGAGGTTCGGCGTGTCGATGTACCGGTTGCCGGTGAAACCTGGGTCGCGCCAGCCCATGTCATCGATCAGGATGAGGACGACGTTGGGTGGCCGCGCTTCGGTGAGGGTGGCCGCACCCAGTAGCAGTAGCGTCAGGAGGCGACGCATGGTCAGGCGGAACGGGGCTTTACCTCGTAGGTGTGCGCGACCATGCCGTGCCGTGCGTCTTTGGTCTCGTCCTTGGGTAAGAAGCAGCGGACGTAATCAACCTTCGTCTGTTGCGGCGTGACGCTGACACGCAGGTAGCCGGAACTTGGGAGTTTCTTGCCGGACTGGTAGCGGTCCTCGTTGTAGGCGATGTAGCCGTGGTCGGAAGGCATCGGCACCTCTTGGTAAATCACCCCGTCCTTTTCCTGCTGGCAGTACAGGTGGTCGTGGCCTTGGAAGAAGACGTTGACCTTGTGCTTCACCATGAGCTGGTGGATGGGCAGATCCCAGCCGGGGCGCTTTTCCTTGAAGGTGCCTTCGCCACGCTTGCCTTGCCCGCCCCATTCGTAGAGGTCGGCCTCGTCCACGCCGCCGCGGCCGGAGCCGAGTACATGGTGGGCGAAGACGAACTTGTACTTCGCCTTGCTCGTCTCGAGCGTCCGTTTGAACCATTGGTATTGGGCGTCGCCAATGGTGATGCCCCACCAGTCGCGGTTTTTCTTTTCGTCACCCTTCGAGGCCTTAGCCTTCTCGCCGTAGCCGCTGTCGACGAGCGTAGGCGAATGCCAGTAGTTATCGAGGATGACGAAGAGGGCGTCCCCCCAGGTCCAGGCGCAGTAGGTCTTGAGCGGGCCGACGTCTTTGAGCGTCTCGGCGCCGCCCGTATAGAAGCCATCCGGGCCGACGGTCGGGAAAAGACGGTTGCGGGCTTTCTGCACGCCGACGGCGACGTCGCGGCGTTCGTCGGTTTGCTGATAGTTGAAGAGCGAGCCCTGCTCATGGTTGCCGTTCATCAGGAAGACGCCGGCTTGCTGGCCGATCAGCCCCAGGAAAGGCCGCTGGAGCAGGTAGGGTTGGGCTAGGGCCGCCGGCGAGACCGTCCGGACCTTGTCGACGCTGAAGTCATCGCCGATGCAGATATGAAAGTCGGGGCGCTCCGCCGCGGCCGCCTGCAGCGTGCGGGCGTAGAGGTCGGGATGGCTGCTCTGCGGGCGTTCCGGGTGGGAGTCGCCTTGAATTGTGAAGATAAAGGATGAGCCCGGCGCGCGCTGCGTGGCAAAGCGGCACTCCGGTCGGGCGGTGAACGCACCCCCGCTGGCCTTTAGGAATCGGGATTGGAGCCGGTAGAAGTATTCCGTATTGGCGGTCAGCTTGTCCACGACGACCTCAACCGGTTCCCCCTTAGGCAAGGTGAGCGGGCCGATCTTGCGGGCGTACTTGCCAGGTGTCGTGCCGAGTTCGATGACGGCCTCCATGGCTTCCGCGGCCAGCAGGCTGAGCGTCACGGTCTTGTCCGAGGCGCGGCCGAGCACGACTGAGAGTCGGGAGAATTCCGCGAGGGCTTCCGGTAGCACGTATTCGCCTTGAAAGGACGGACCGCGGGCGCGGCTCTGGTCGTCGCCACCACCACCGCCCTTGCCGCCGCCCCCTTTGCCTTTCTTGTCGCCTTCTGCGGCGCTGACCATCGTCCAGCCGCAGGTCAGGGCCAGCAGGCCGAGGAAGTGGCGTCGGTCTACGGGCGGGAGCTCCGCGGCCTGCAGGAAGAAGGGGTTCGGCTTGGCAGACCGTTCGGGGATGTGCTCGGTGCTCATCGGATTATAACTAGTATACCAAGCCTGACCTTAAGCGTATGTTAAGACGGGGTGCGTCGCCCGGCCGACGGTTACTTCGCCTTGGCTTTCTGGCCAGCGGCAGCGGGGTAGGGCTTTACTTGTGCGCGGATGGCCCAGGCTTCCCAGAGGGCGGCGAGTTCCTTGACCTTATCAGGCTGCGCTTCGGCGAGGTTCAGGAGTTCGGTCCGATCCTTACGGAGGTCGTAGAGTTCCCAGGCCGCATTCCGGCCTGCGCGTACGAGTTTGAAATCGCCGACGCGTACAGCGGCATTGCCTTCATGTTCCCAGTACAGGGCTTCGCGTTGGATGGGTTGGTTGGCGAAGGCTGGGAGTAGGCTGCGGCCTTCCGGCGGCAGCACGGCCACGCCGTTACGTTCTTTGAGTGGGGCGGCGGCGGCGACTTCTAGGCAAGTGGGCAGGATGTCGATGAGGTGGCCAGGTTGCGTGCGGAGTTCGTTGCGGGCCTTGATGCCGTTGGGCCAGTGGGCGATGAGCGGGGTGGCGATACCGCCTTCGTGGTTGAAGTGCTTGTAGCGGCGGAAAGGCGTATTCTGCAGGAAGGCCCAGCTCTCGCCGCAATACCACTCGGAGTTCGCCTTGGTCGGGTCTCCTTCGGTCCGGCCCGCGATGCCCGACTCGGCGTTGCCGCCGTTGTCGCTGAGGAAGAGGATCAG
>CAIXHF010000085.1 GCA_903919185.1 uncultured Opitutia bacterium
CGAGCTTTCGAGTGGCGCGTGGGTGGCCAAGGATGAGCCCTTATTCATTGTTCGCCGGCCCGCGAACTGGGAAGTGGTCGCCTATGTCGACGATGAAATGGTGCACCGGGTCTTCGTCGGTGCGACCGGTAAGTTCTACGTCCCAGACCGTTCCGCCCGCGCGCTGTCCCTCCGTGTCGTCCGTATCGACCGCGATGTGGTCCAAGTGCTCTCGCTGCCCATCCTCGCTGAAACCGCGGGTGGCTCCGTGGCCGCCCATGCCGATGCCCGCGGCAACGCTGTTCCCACTCACTCGGTCTACCGCGTGACGCTCGTCGCCGATGACCCGCTCCTCGACTTCGCCGGCCATGATTGGCGCGGGAAGCTCGTGATCCGCGGGGAAGGGGAGCCCCCCATTGTTCGTCTTTACCGTTCGGCCCTCTCGCTGCTCTGGCGCGAGGCCGGCTTCTAAATCATGCCCCATCCATCCCGCCCATCCTTCCGCCCCGCTGCCTGCCTCGCTTTTGCCGCTGCGCTCTTTCTGCCCGGCTGCTTCTCCATGCGCCCCGAGGCGATGACCTCCGAAGAGGTCGCGCGCCGGAACGCCGCCACGCTCGCACTGCTTGCGGCCGAGAAGGAGCCCCTGCCCGCGGAGTTGACCTTGGGCTTCGCCTACGCACGTGCCCTCCAGTACAACCTCGACCGCCGCGTGAAGGCCATGGAAACGGCCATCGCGTTCGGCCAGTTCGACCTCGCGAAATTCGATACGCTCCCGAAGCTGACGGCGGAGGCGGGCTACTTCAACCGGGACAATGAGAGCATCGTCCGCTCGCGTGATAGCGTGACAGGCCAGCCTTCCCTCGCCCATCCTTCGGTTTCCAGCGATCGCAATCACATGTCCTCCAGCGTGGGTCCGACCTGGAGCTTACTCGACTTTGGTTCGAGCTATTACTCGGCGAAACAAGCCGGCGACCGGGCGCTGTCTGCCGTCGAGCGCCGTCGTAAGTCCACCCACTTGCTGCTGGCTGAGGTGCGCTCCGCTTTCTGGCGCGTGGCCGTCGCCCAACGGCTCGAAACGGAACTGGTCGAAACCTTACGCGTGGCCGATGCCGCCCTCGTCGAGGGGCGCCGCCTCGAACAAGAGCGTCTCCGCCCCCCCGCCGAAAGCCTCCGTCTACAGAAGGCGTTGCTCGAGAACATCCGCCAATTGGAAGCGCTCCGCCAGGATATGCAGGCATCCCGACTGGAGCTCGCCCACTTGTTGTCCGCTCCCACCGACGCCCACTTCACGGTGCTCGAACCGACGTTCACCCTGCCCCCCGGCTTAGTCGATGTGCCCGCCGCCGACTTCGAGACCGCCGCGCTCGCCCACAATCCCGATGTCGCCGTGGCCCTCTACGACGCCCGCATCGCGCAGCTCGACGCCCGGAAGGCGATTGTGAAGTTGTTCCCGTCCGTGACGTTCGACTATGAACTGCACCACGACACTGATAACTACATGATTAATAATTCGTGGAATACGGCGAGTGCCCGGATTAGCTTCGACTTGTTCCGCTTGGCCACGCTCGGCCGCGACTTGGATAGCATTGAGCTCACGGAGCAGCTCGCCCAGCGCAAGCAAATGGCCGTACTGATGGCCGTGGTGGCCCAAGTCCACCTCGCCCGCCTCGAATACCAGACGGCCCTGCACGCCTACGGCCGGGCGGACGACCTGGCCCAAGTCGACGGCCGTCTGCGCGATATCGCCGTGCGCCAAGGCAAGGAAGAGGCCCAGTCCAAACTCGATGTGGTTTCCGCTCACACCGCCGCCATCGTGAGCCTCGGCCACCGCTACCAAGCCATCGTCCAAGCCCAAGCCGCCATCGGCCGCTTGCAGTCTACGCTCGGCGTCGATCCCGTCTCGGAAACCGCCCTCGACCTCCCGACCGACCAGCTCGCCCAACGCCTCGAAGCCTACCTCGCCGGTTGGCAGGATGGGTCTTGGCTTAAGAACCTTAACAACCAGCCTCGCTAATATGAAGCCGTCCCTGCTCGCCGCCGCTCTCCTGCTGGCCGCTTCCCTCCCCGCCGCTGACCAGCCCGCGGCCGATCCGTCCCCGGCCGCCCCCGCTGCCGCCCAAATCCGTGCGAA
>CAIXHF010000086.1 GCA_903919185.1 uncultured Opitutia bacterium
GCGCCTCGGGGAAAGTACCATCGAGGTCGTGCCGGTGATGCTCTACTGGGCCTTTGCGCTCCTGCAGTCCTGCGTCTTCTTCCTGCCACTGGCACCTAAGCTGACCCTTTCGGCGCAGCCCGCGGTACTCTGGCCACGACTTCTTGGGGCCGCCTTCTGCACGGCGTTTCTCGTGGCGCTGCCGTTGTTCGCGTTGCTCGATGTCTATTGCTTCCTGCCCAACGCGAATCCTAAGGAATTCGAAAGCGGTCCATTTATCATCGGTATCCTCGTCGCTTGGCTGGTCTCGTGGGTCGTCTGGACAGCCATTCTCCTGCGCCGTGTCCGCACCGATGAGTCCGCTTTGGAGTCATCGCTCCTGCGCACCAGTAAGGCCTCGCTCGTCGGCTTGGCCCTCTGCGTGCCGTGGTACTTAGTGCTGCGCCGTAAGCAGTCCTGCGCCTGCAGTCTCGGTACGTTCGTCGCCTTGGTCACCGGCCTTTGGTCGCTGCTAGTGATTGGCGGCCCGCTCTTGCTGGTCTTGGCCCGCGACCGCCGTCTGCGTGGCGCGGTGAAGGGCGACTAATCAGAGCTCGCAGCCTTGCTGGGTCTCGCGCGTCGGTCGCGCGATGAGCCCGCGGTGCGGCTCTTCGGGGTAGCGCTCGGTGGCGCGGGCACCGAGGAGATGGGCATCGCAGCACTTCAGGAGAGCTGACATTGTCTCCGTGCGGCGCATCTCGAATAGGAAGCGCCCCTCCGTGTCGACGGAGAGGCCGATAAAATTCAGGAATTTCTTCAGGCGGCCGGCCTGGCGGTCGACGGCCATCGCTTGGTCGCAGCATTCTTCGGCGATTTCTTGGATATACTGCCGGACGTCCCCGAGCGTGGGCGCGTACGGCTCACGGCCTTGCTGGACGGCCCGCCATTGCTGGAAGATCCACGGATTCCGGATGGCGTGGCGGCCCATCATCATGCCCCAAGCACCAGTCTCGGCGAGGAGTCGCTGGGCTTTGGCAGAGCTCGTCACGTCCCCATTGGCGATGACTGGGCAGGGGACCGACTTCACCGCGTGCGTGATCGCAGCGTAATCGACCTCGGACCAGTAAAGGCCTTTGACCGTGCGACCGTGCACCGTGAGCAGGTCGACCTGATGCTTCGCCACGAGCGCGAGGATCGCGTCGAAGTGGCGTTGGTCCTCGAAGCCGATGCGCATCTTCACCGTGAAGCGTCCAGGCGTTTCCGCGCGCATGACTCCAAGGAGCTCGTCGATCTTGGCTGGGTCGCGGAGTAGGCCGCCGCCGACGTTCTTCCGATAAACCTTGGGGGCCGGGCAGCCCATGTTGAGGTCGATGCCAGCGATTGGGTATTTCTGCAGCAACTTGATCGTACGCACCATGTGGGGCGTGTCTTCACCGATCAACTGGGCAAAGACTGGGCGTCCCGTGCCGTGGTTCAGGAGCGAGTCGACGATGTGCTTTTCCGGCGTCGACGATTCATGCACACGGAAATACTCGGTCACGAACCAGTCAGGCCCGTCGCGCCGTCCGATGACGCGCATGAAGCCCGTGGTGGTAACGTCCTGCATCGGCGCCAACACCGACGGACGGGTGCCGGCGACCTGCGGGTCGGGCAGGGGAGTGCTCACGCCTGCTTCCGGAGGCGGGCGAGCGTCTCCGTCATGTCTTCGCAGGTTTCGATCACCTGGCGGCTGAGGAAAACTGGCCGCTTGGCCTTCACCGCCAGCACCAGTGCGTCGCTGGGACGTGCGTCGACTTCGGCCACCTTGCGGGCGACCGGACCCTCTTGGCTCAGGACGATACGGGCAAAGAACACGCCATCTTTAACTTCCAGGATGACGACATGCCCGACCACGGCGTCTAAGCCGAGCAGCAGGTGTAACATCAGGTCGTGCGATTGCGGACGATCCGCCACCTTCCCGGCCAAGGCGGCCAGCAAGGCTTCGCCGACCGAGGCGTCGACTTGGATGACGATGGTCTTACGCTCGGTGACCAGGAATACGGCCGTACCACCCTTGGTCGGAATGACCTCGAGGTGCTGGACGGGCAGCACGGGCAGATTGCTCATGACGAAAGCATTTGGGCCATCCATTGCGGTTCGCAAGCCTGACTGCCCGATTACGCCCGAAAGCCATCGCATATTCCTGCCAACCAACCTTGAAATTACCCTCTTTTGGGGCACCTTCAACCCGTGCACCCCTTTCTCAAAGACGACTTCCTCTTTAATTGGAGCCAACTCCAGCCCGCAACGATTGAGCCGGACATTCGGGAGGCCCTGCGCCGTGCCCGTAGTAATATCGATGGCTTCAAGAAAATTTCCGGCTCGGCTCTGACTTATGACAACGTCCTGCTGGGCTTCGAGAGCGCCACGCGCGAACTCGGTCGTGGTTGGGGCTTAGTCACGCACCTCGATGCCGTGCTCAATTCGCCCGATCTCCGCACCGCCTACAATGCGCTCCTCCCGGAGGTGACCGCGTTTTACACTTCGCTCACGCTCGACGCCGAGATCTGGGCCGTCTTCAAGGCGTACTCCGCGACC
>CAIXHF010000087.1 GCA_903919185.1 uncultured Opitutia bacterium
CGCTCCCGCATCGTCGTCGAAACCGACGGCCAGCTGAAGACCGGCCGTGACGTCGTCATCGCCGCCCTCCTCGGCGCCGAAGAGTTCGGCTTCGCCACGGCCCCGCTGGTGACCCTCGGTTGCATCATGATGCGCGTCTGTCACCTCAACACCTGTCCAGTCGGCGTCGCCACCCAGGATCCAGAGCTACGTAAGAACTTCACCGGACGTCCTGAAGACACCGTGAACTTCATGCGCTTCATCGCCCAGGAGGTTCGCGAAATCATGGCGCAGCTCGGTTTCCGCACGCTCAACGAAATGGTCGGCCGCACCGACGCCCTCGAAGCGCGTCACGCCGTCGAACATTGGAAGGCCAAGGGCATCGACCTCTCCAAGCTCCTCTACTCGCCGAAGGCCGACCCCGAAGTGGGTCGCTTCTGCACCGAGAAGCAGGACCACGGCCTCGAGAAGGGCCTGGACCTCTCCGTCCTCTTGGCGAAGTGCCAGCCCGCCATCGAGCGAGGTGAAAAGGTCCGCTACGAAGGCGAGATCAAGAATACCCATCGCGTCGTCGGCACGATCCTCGGCAACGAGATTACGAAGAAGCACAGCGACGGCCTGCCGGACGGCACCATCCACCTGAAGTTCAAGGGTAGCGCTGGCCAGTCCCTCGGAGCCTTCGTCCCTGCGGGCGTGACGATCGAGCTCGAAGGCGACGCCAACGACTACGTCGGCAAGGGCCTCAGCGGCGGACGCGTGATCGTCTATCCCGACGCCAAGGCTACCTTCCCCGCCGAAGATAACATCATCCTCGGTAACGTCGCCCTCTACGGCGCGACCTCCGGCGAGGCTTTCTTCCGCGGCATGGCTGGCGAACGTTTCTGCGTCCGTAACTCGGGTGCGACCACCGTCGTCGAAGGCGTGGGCGACCACGGTTGCGAATACATGACTGGTGGACGCGTCGTCGTCCTCGGTCTCACAGGACGTAACTTTGCGGCCGGTATGAGCGGTGGCGTGGCTTACGTCCTCGACGAAAAGGGTGATTTTGCGGTCCGCTGCAATAAGCAGATGGTCGGTCTGGAAAAGCCCGAAGCTGGCGATGCCGTGGAACTCCGCGGCCTCATCGAACGTCACGCCGAGCTCACGGGCAGCCTGAAGGCGAAGAAGCTTCTCGCTAACTGGGACGCCTCCCTCGCCCAGTTCGTCAAGGTGATGCCCAAGGACTATAAACGTGTCCTCCAAGCTATCGCCGCAGCGCAGGCCAAGGGACTCAGCGGCGACGCTGCTCTCAACGAAGCCTTCGAGATCAACTCCCGCGACCTCGCCCGCGTCGGCGGCGGCTGAGCACCCACCCCGTCCACCACCAAGCACCTTCTGCACCATGGGAAAACCTACCGGATTTGTCGAATTCCAGCGCGAACTCCCGCCTGACCGCGATGCCCTTACCCGCATCGGCGATTGGAAAGAGATTCACCACCATCACTCCGACGAGAAGCTCCAGAAGCAGGGCGCTCGCTGCATGGATTGCGGCGTGCCGTTCTGCCATACTGGTAAGCTCATTGGCGGGATGGCCAGCGGCTGCCCGATCAACAACTTGATTCCCGAGTGGAACGACCTCGTCTATAAAGGCCTCTGGCATGAGGCGCTCGAGCGCCTGCACAAGACCAACAACTTCCCAGAGTTCACCGGGCGCGTCTGCCCCGCCCCGTGCGAAGGCTCCTGCGTGCTTGGCATGAACAAGCCGGCCGTCACGATCAAGAATATCGAGGTCTCGATCGTCGACAAGGGCTGGGACAACGGCTGGATCATCCCCCGCGCGCCGACCAAGCGCACCGGCAAGAAGGTTGCCGTCATCGGTTCCGGTCCCGCCGGCCTTTCCGCCGCCGCGCAGCTCAACTACGCTGGCCATAACGTCACCGTCTTCGAACGATCCGACCGTCCAGGCGGCCTGCTGATGTACGGCATCCCGAACATGAAGCTCGATAAGAACGAAGTCGTGCTCCGCCGCATCTCGCTCCTCGAGGCCGAAGGCGTCACCTTTAAGTGCGGAATCAACGTCGGCGTCGACATCTCGCCCGAACAGCTCCGCAAAGACTTCGACTCCGTCATCCTCACCGTCGGCGCCACCAAGGGCCGCGACCTCACCACCCCGGGTCGCGAAGCCAAGGGTATCCACCTGGCAATGGAGTTCCTCTCCGCCAACACGAAGAACCTCCTCGACGGCCTGTCCCCCGATGCGTCCATCTCTGCCAAGGGCAAGGATGTCGTGATCATCGGTGGCGGCGACACTGGTACCGACTGCGTGGGCACTTCCCTCCGCCACGGCTGTAAGTCTGTCGTCCAACTTGAAATCATGGCCAAGTCCCCCGCTACGCGCGGCAAGGACAACCCTTGGCCGGAATGGCCCAAGACCCACAAGGTCGACTACGGCCAAGAAGAAGCTGCCGCCAAGTTTGGCTCCGACCCTCGCGTTTACCTCACGACTGCGACGAAATTCGTCGCCGACGAACAGGGCAACCTCAAGGAAGTCCACACCGTCGAAGTCGAATGGAAGAAAGACGACAAGGGCGTGTTTGGTCCGCAGAAGATCGCCGGCACCGAGAAGGTGAGTCCTGCTCAGCTCGTGTTACTCGCCATGGGCTTCATGGGGCCGGAACAGCCTCTCCTCGAAGCCTTCGGCGTCGAACGTGACGCCCGCTCCAACGTGAAGGCTGAGCATGAGAAGTACGTGACCAACCTCCCTGGCGTCTTCGCCGCCGGAGATTGCCGTCGCGGCCAGTCCCTCGTCGTCTGGGCCTTCAACGAAGGCCGTGGCGTCGCCCGCGAGTGCGACAAATTCCTGATGGGCAAGACGGAGCTCCCGTAAGCATCCCCCCATCGTCCACCGAAGCCCGACTCATTGAGTCGGGCTTCTTGTTGGGATGATTCCCCTTGAATAGAAACGGGCGCATCCCACCTTGCAGCCATGACCCCCGCCCCCTGGTTCAAGCCGGCGCTCTTGCGCTCCCTGAAAGCAGGCTACGGACGTACCGACTTCCTCTCCGACCTCGCAGCCGGCCTACTCGTCGGCGTGGTCGCCCTGCCCCTGTCCATCGGCCTAGCCATCGCTTCGGGGGTCAGCCCCGAACAAGGCCTCTATACGGCCATCATCGGCGGGGTCATCGTCTCTCTGCTCGGCGGCTCACGCGTGCAAGTCGCCGGTCCGGCCGGCGCTTTCGTCGGTATCTGCGCCGCGGCGGTCATCACCCACGGCTATATCGGACTCGCCCTCGCCACAGTAATGGCCGGCGTGATGCTCGTGACTTTCGGCGCGCTGCGTCTCGGTAAATACATCGGCTACATCCCCTACCCGGTCGTCATCGGCTTCACCACGGGCATCGCGCTGATCATCGGCAGCACGCAGATCGACTCCGCGCTCGGAATCGCCGACCCCTCGCCGGCAATTCCCGACTTCATCGGCCGGATTGCGTATCTCTTCGGCCACGGTAATAAGATCCATATCAGTTGCCTCGTGGTCTCAATCGGCACGCTCGCCCTCATCATCGGTCTCCGCAAGATTTCGCTCAAGATCCCGGGCGCCCTCATAGCGGTCCTCCTCGGCACGGTCATCGTGACGCTCAGCGACGTATCCGATGCTTCCATCCCGACCATCGGTTCAAAGTTCAAGGAGATCAGTGCCCAGTTTCGACTGACCGACTGGAGCAGCGCCCTGCCCGACCGCGCCGCGTGGCTGAACAAAGCCTGGGATGTCCTGCCACTGGCCTTCGGCATTGGCCTCCTGGTTGGCATCGAATCCCTCCTCTGCGCTGTCGTAGCCGATGGCATGACGGGCGACCGCCATGACTCCGACACTGAGCTGGCCGCCCAAGGCATCGCCAACATTACTTCGGCCTGCTTCATGGGCCTGCCCGTCACCGGCGTCATCGCCCGTACCAGCACCAACGCCCGCGCCGGTGCCAAAACGCCCGTCTCTGGACTCATCCACGCCGCCACAGTGCTGGCGATCCTGCTGATTCTGGCCCCGCTAGTGAAACTCATTCCGCTGGCATCGCTAGCCGGCGTGCTACTCTCGGTCTGCTGGTACATGGCCGAGCTACCCCTCTGGCCCCGTCTGTTCCGCTCCGGTGGCTCCGACCTGGTCCTACTGGTACTTGCCTGCCTGATCACGGTCTTCGTCGACCTCATTTGGGCCGTGGGCTTAGGCGTCTTGGCCGCCTCCATCTTCCTGCTAATCCGTAAATCGGCCCACCCCGAAAAGGAAGAACCCGAAACCATCGACGTCCGAGAAGGCGCCAACGAAGTCGTCCTCGCACTTTCTGGCCACCTGCACTTTGGACGGGCCGCCGAACCGCGCGCTCTTGAGGCACGCCTCCAGCGCGGCACACTCAACCTCACGCTCGAATTTGGCCACGCGCTCTTTATCGACTGCTCCTACGCCCAAGCCTTACGCGAGCTCGCCATCCATGCCCGCAAGCAAGGCGTCGTCGTGCGCGCCGTCGGCCTCCAGGGGCAGGCCGCGACTGACTTCAATCGCTTCGGCCTCCGCGAAGTCATCTCGCTCTAACGTTCGGTCTGAGGTTGCCGATAGCGGACCGTGTGCCTAAGTTTCCGACGTGAGCACGCCCTCCTTGCCTGAACTCAAAACCATCGCACTGGCCACGGCCCATGAGGCCGGCCGACTGCTGGCGCGAGGCGCCCAGATGAAGGTTAACCTCTTGACCGACGACGACGTCAAGATGCAGGCCGACGTGGATTCGGAAACGCTCGTGCGCGAACGCTTGAAGGCGACGGGCCTGCCAGTCATCGGCGAAGAACTCGGGGGCGATGCCACCCTCTTCGACGGAAACGAACTCTACTGGGTGGTTGATCCGCTCGATGGGACCTACAACTACCTACGCCGCCAACCCGCCACTTGCGTTTCCCTTGGCTTAATGCGCGGACCGGAGCCTGTCCTCGGTGTGATCTATAACTTCACCGCGGACAAAACCTACCTCGGCGTAGTCGGCGAAGGCACCTTCATCAACGGCCAGCCGCACACGCCCGGCTGGGTCGATAAGATTGGCGACGCCTGCATCATGACAGGCTTCCCAGCGCTGGCTGATAAGTCCGCACCAGCGATGGCGATCTTTATGGGTCAGGTTTCACGCTATAAGAAAATCCGAATGATTGGCTCTGCCGCCTTGGCGCTCGCCTACGTCGGGGAAGGGGTTGCCGATACCTATTATGAATCGGGCACCAACCTCTGGGACGTCGCCGCTGGCCTAGCCATCATCAAGGCCTCGGGTGGTTATTATCGCCTAGTCCCGACTGGCAAGCGCCCCTTGAACTACGACCTCTGGGCCTCGGCCAAGGAAGAGTGGACCCGCTAATTGGGCTTTTCGCTTGGGTGGGCTTGGGCTAGGCTCTGACCATGCCTCAGTTCCTCCGCACCCTTGCCCTCGGCCTCATGGGGATGGCCAGCATCTGCCAACTGACCGCCGCCACCACCGCTGCACCCAAAGCCGCCAGCTTGCCCGCTGAGACTTGCCCCATTCCAGATGAGCGACCCGTGGTGACCTACAAGGCCAACATCGACCCCAAGGAGACCGCCGCCACGGAGGCTTGGGTTAAAGAAGCGGCCACACTGCCAGGCTGGAAGGAGCTCCTGAGCTCGTCCGACGTAGAGACGCGGCATTGTGCGAATTTCTTACTTGTGACGATGCCCGCCAGCGATCGCCACAAGGTCCCCGCCCCTGCGATTGCCGAGAATATCCGCCTCGCCCTCGCGGCCCGCCACCGCTTCGTCTGGGCGCAACAGGTACCCTGGCCAATCTTCCTCAACGACGTCTTGCCCTATGCGTGCCTCGACGAGGCACGCGATCCGTGGCGCGCCGACTTCCTCAAGCGCTTCGGCGACATGGTAAAAGACGCGCCGTCGCGAGATGCCGCCGCCCAACTCATTAACGCAAAAATCCAAGACGAGGTTGGCGTGAAGTATAGCACTCGTCGCCGAGCTGCCAACCAGAGCCCACCCGACTCCATGCGCCAGGGCTTGGCCTCGTGCTCCGGCCTTTCGATTCTGCTCTGCGACGCCTTCCGCTCGGTCGGCATCCCCGCCCGCATCGCCGGTGTCCCCACCTGGGTGACCGTCAACGGTAACCATAACTGGGTCGAGGTTTGGCTCGGCGCCGACGGTGCACCCAAACCTGACTCCGAAGTCACGCCGATGCTTTCCTTGCAGTGGCAAGCTGGCTGGCGCGTCACCGAGTATAACCCGGATGCCAAGGGCTGGGACCATGCGTGGTTCATGGAACGCGCCGCCGCCGCCGATCCGGCTAAACAAGAAACCTGGATCTACGCGTCCTCCTGGACCCGGACGGGCCTGACCTTCCCGATGGTCTGGAACCTGCGCTCCACGCAGGTCCATGGCATCGACCGTACCGCCGCCTACCATGCGCTCAACGGTGGCCGCAAAGTGCCCGTCGCGCCGGACAAAACCCACATCGCCCTCCGCGCGTACCGCGGCGACAAGCGCGTCGCAGCCGAGGTAACTATCAGCCAAGGTACCACCGCACAGACCGCCACGACCAAGGGTGAAGACAAAGACTTGAACGACGTCACCCGCGTCGAAGTCCCCGCCGCTGGCGGCAAAGTTACCGTGAAGTGCGGCGAAGTCACACGGACGATTACACCCGAGGCGGGCAAGGAACTTACCATCGAGCTCCGCCTGCCTTAATCGTCGACAGCGGAGCCCAGATTACCTACTCCTTGCCCCCGTGATCCTCCTCCTCGCCAATCCGCTGAACTCGATCAAAGAAGCCGTCATCAAGAGCGCGGCGGAGAACTACGCACACAAAATCCTCGGCCAAGAATACGGCAGCACGGGCTTCTGGATAGCGTTGGCGATGGTGCTCATCTACCTCCCTATTCTGGGCCGGCTCGCCGCTAAGCACTTCTTTGCCAAGGACGGCTCGGCCGTCGGTATCGGCCTCACGGGTATCCTCTCCGTCGCCCTCACCTTTGCCGCCATCTGCATGGCCGACACTAGCCTCTCGGGCTTCATCCCTCAATCCGTCGAGATCCTGGTCATCTCGCTCTGCACGGCGACCGTCGTCCTTCTGGTTACCAGCGCCGCCGCCCAGGTGCTCAGCATGGGCTTCGGCCCATCGCTTGGCCTGCAGCTAATCTTTTGGAATATCGTTTTCCTGAGCCAACTAGCCACGCGGTTCCTGATGGATTTCTGGAAGCACGCCTAGACGGCATAGTGTAACCGACGAGAGTTCTGGTCCCGCAAACGGGGCCAGCCCCTTGTGAACCCCCAATGACTCAGCCCGTGGCTTGCAGGCCAGCGGCGATGGCGTTGAGCGACAGGAGCATCTGCGGCATGAGGGCATCCGCTTCCTTGCGCTCCCCGTCCGCCAGCTTCTTTCGCCAATCCTTGAGCAAGGCAACCTGCTGTTCGTGGAGAAGATCGATAGCGGCCTCGCGGAGCATGATCACCTTGAGCAACCGTGGGCGGCCTTCGGTAAGTTTGGAGGCGGAGAGGTCGTTGAGCATCTTGCGGGTGAGCGAATGCTCGGCGAGGATACGCCCGAGGAACTGCGTGCGGAGTTTCTTGTCGGTGACCATTGAGCCGTAGAGCTTCATCATGCTGCGGTTGGCAGCCATGACGCTGGTCGAGGCATTCTTAAGCATGTAGCGCAGGGGTGCCCAGGCGTCGTAATGCTTACGCAGGAGTTCGAAGCCCTTTGGGTCTTCTTCCTTCATACGGGCCAAGGCAGAGCCGACGCCATACCAACCGGAGAGATAGAAACGTGCTTGGCTCCAAGCAAACACCCACGGGATGGCGCGGAGATCCTCAAGTGAGGCCGCGCCCGTCCGGCGCGAAGGACGCGAACCAATGCGGCTGGCTTCAATGACGTCAATCGGGGTGGCCTGACGGAAGAATTCGATGAATTTAGGCGTACGGATGAGGCCTTGATAAGCTTCACGCGAGAACTCCGCGAGGCGGTCCATGACCTTACCCAAAGCAACGTCATCGGCCTCGAAGTCATTATTAAGGAGCGTGTTTTGCGTGACGCCCGCCGCCAGCAACTCGAGGTTATTCACCGCGGTGATATGGTTGGCATACTTCTGCGTGATACTCTCGCCCTGTTCGGTCACACGGAGCTCACCGTTAACACTACCAGGAGGCAAAGCGTCGATGAAGCGGTGCGTGGGACCAGCACCGCGGGAGATAGTGCCGCCCCGGCCATGGAAGAAGACGATACGGACGCCATGCTTGGCGCCCACAGCCGTCAGATTCAACTGGGCGCGGTAGAGATTCCAGAGCGAGGCGAGGATACCACCATCCTTATTGGAGTCGGAATAACCGATCATGACCTGCTGGGTGAGGCCATCCGTGACGCCAGTATCGCGGCGCATTTCAAGCGTCCGGCGAGTCATCGGATGCGAGAGGAAGGAATCGAGAATCGCGGTACTGCGCTCGAGGTCATCAATGGTTTCAAAGAGCGGGACGACGGGCAGCAGACAGTAAGGCTCATCAGCGCCACCGGCAGTGAGGCCCGCTTCGCGCGCCAAGAGGTAAACGGACAGAAGGTCGGATACCGAACGCGTCATGCTGACAATGAGCGCACCTAAACCGGCGGAGCCGTATTGCTTGATGTGCTCGACGAGCGCGCGGTGGCAGGTAATAACGGCGTCGGCCTCCGGGCCGATGCTGGCCTGCTCGCGGATAAATGGGCGGGTCGAGCGGAGCTCCGAATCCAGGAAGCCGAGGCGACGGGATTCATCCCAACGCGCATAGTCGGTGTCGGCTAAGCCAGCGGCTTCCATGAGCTGGTCGATGGCCTTATCATGGAAAGCGCTGTTCTGGCGAATGTCCAACGTCGCCATGTGAAACCCGAACGTGCGCAGGAATCGGATGAGAGGGTCGAGTTCGTAGCGGGCAATGTTGCCAGCGCCGACTTCGACCAGCGTCTCACGCAGGAAGAGGAGTTCGGCGATGACGCCATCGGGAGTCTTGTGCTTGCCGGGAGCACACTCGCCCACGGTCTCAGGGAGGCGCAGGCGGATGAGGTTAATATACTGACGCCAGGTTTCGCCAATGTTGCGCTTCAGGGCAGCTTCGCCCGCTTCGCCTTGGACGGCTGCGTGCTTTTCGACCTGCTTCACGAAGACCGCGGGAGGTAATTGGAGGTGGTCGCCGAGCGAAAGGCGCTGACCGAGAGTTTCGAGGCGCTCGTTAGCGATAGCTAAGGCCGTCGAACGGAAAAGATTGAGAGCCCGGGTCGTGACCTCGGCCGTTACCAGCGGGTGACCGTCACGGTCGCCGCCGACCCAGGTGCCCATGGTGACCATCGGCATCGAATCAGGATGTTCGATCTTATCCGCCGAGAAACCAGCCTCTTCCCAAGCCTGACGGAGGCGCAGGTCCATGCTAACCAAGGCGTCAGGGAAGACCTTCGAAAGGAAGTAATTGATATTCCGGAGCTCTGACTGGACGTCGGGCTTTTGCTGATAGAATTCACCGGTGCGCCAGAGACGCTCGAGGGCGACCTTGATCTCATCGCGAATCGCCCGCTGTTCCGCGACGGTCCACATGCTGTTTTCACGACGGACGAGGAGCTTGTAAATCTCGCGATGGATTTCCAGGACAGTGGCACGCTTGGCTTCGGTCGGGTGCGCGGTCAACACCGGCTCAACGCGAATGCGATTGAGCCGCTTGGCGACCTGCTTATCACTGAGGCCAGAATCACGCAGGCGATTTAACGCACGACCCCAAGAGCCCGGGTCGGACGCTAAACCATTCTTCGATTCACGGAGACGCTTAGACTGAGCGGAGGCATTCTCTTCGACCATGTTGAGGAGCTGAAAGGCAATTGAATACGCCTGCACGCCGCGGTAGGAAAAGATCTGCACGCCGCGCAACTTGCGCTTACCCATCCACGGCAAGGTGCCGGCAAGGTCCTTATGTTCAAGCTGTTCGAGCACCTCAACGAAGCAGCCCATCATGAACGCGAGGTCCTGGTCGACTTTCTTAAGCCCGCGGGCGAGATCATTGCTTATGGCCATGCGACCAAGGTCGTAACACGGCCCACGCTTTTGTCGCAACCGCAAACGCCCTCCGGCTTGCGTCCAAGTTCAATCATGCTTTGCTGAAATCCTGACATGTCGGACCAACGGCTCATCCTCCCCGACCACTGGCAACAGGTAGCCTTGGCCGCGCTTCGGCGGGGGGAAGACGTGGTCCTGCAAGCCCCCACGGGCGCGGGGAAGACCCACGTCTTTGAGCTATTAGTGGAGTCCGGCCACCGCGGCCAAGCGGTCTACACCGTACCGACCCGCGCCCTCGCCAACGACAAACGAGCCGAATGGCAGGCGGCGGGCTGGGATGTCGGCATCGCCACGGGCGACCTCAGCGAAAACCTCGGGGCACCCGTCGTCGTCGCCACGCTGGAAACCCAGCGCCACCGCTTCCTAGAGGGCCAGCACCCCGACCTCCTCGTGGTCGACGAATACCAGATGATTGCCGACCTCCGCCGCGGGGCCGCCTACGAGACGGTACTCGCCCTCGCCCCCAAGGCCACCCAGCTACTCCTCCTCAGCGGTAGCATCGCTAACCCCAAGGCCACCGCCGAATGGCTCCGCTCCCTCGGACGGACGGTTACGTTGGTCGAAGAGTATCGGCGGCCCGTGCCCCTCGAAGAGGTCTGGCTGGACGCCCTGGAGACCAAGGAACCTGAAGGGGTCCGTAGCCCCATCGCCCGGGCGGTTATCAAGGGCATCCTTGCTGACCTTGGGCCGATCCTAGTCTTCGCGCCCCGCCGACGAGCCGCCGAACAGATTGCCCGGGATATCGCCCAGGGCCTCCCCATGGGCAACGGCCCCCAACTCTCGCCTGCTCAGCGTAATATGGCCGGCGAAGACCTCTACCGGCTGCTCCGCCAAGGCGTCGGCCTCCACCACAGCGGCCTGACCTACGAACAACGCAGCCTGCTCATCGAGCCGTGGGCTAAATCCGGCCGGCTCAAGGTCGTCGTCGCCACGACGGGACTCGCCGCTGGCATTAACTTCTCACTGCGCTCGGTACTCGTGACAGACCGACGGTACGCCACGGACCACGCTGAGCGCGAAGTTCGTCCCGATGAGCTACTCCAGATGTTCGGCCGCGCGGGCCGACGCGGGCTCGATGAAAAAGGCTTTGCCCTTTGGTCCGGGGATTCGCCGCGCCTCGGCGAGGCCAAGCCGCTCCAGTTAAAACGGGGCGAGAGCCTCGACTGGCCGGCCTTCCTCGCACTGATGCACCGGGCACCGGACCCGCAGGCGGCGGCACAGAAATTAGCAGGCTCATTATTCACCCGTGAGCCGGTGCAACTCGCTTTGGAGCAGCTCACGCTCCCCGAAGTCGTCGCCGCCCCTGCCCCACCCGTGGTCATCCGCGAAATCGAGGAGATGTGCGGCCACAACGGCATCTGGCAAAGACTCCGCCCTTCTAAGGTCGTGCCACTCACGGAGGCATTCATCTTGGTCAAGGGCGAGTGGCATCCCGCGCTCACAAAACCAGATTCGCTCCGCGGCGTAGTTATCGGGACCCCTTGTCGACTGCCGATGGCGGATGGCTCCGTCCGACATGGTCGCGCGGTGCCTTTGGCTCACTTCCCGAAGACTGGCGAGACCGACCGACTGGAGCCCGCCGACTGGCTGCGGAAAGCCCTGCTCAAGCACGAAGGACCGCGCGGGCCACGCCGTCAGTGGAAATTAGAAACGCTCGCAAAAGAAATCCTGCCGTTACTACCCAAACTCACCCAAGGCGGCCAAGCCTTCGGTGAACTCTATGTGCTCCGCGACGCCGTGCAGGTCCGGCTGGATTATTCTAAAGCCAACGTGCGGGTCATACCCGACGCCGACGAACAGTCGCTGATCAACCCGTTACGCCGCAAGGTACAGAAGGAAGATATCCACCTCGGCACGGTGCTGGGCGGCGGCCACATCTCGGCCGCCCGCGCGGGGCGACTCTGGCTAAAGCTAGGCCTGATCGATGCCGCTGCCCGCCCTACCCGCCGCGGTGAAATCGCCTCCCTCTTCCAGCACGGCGAAGGCCTCGCCGTCGCGGCGGCGCTTGAAGATGAAAGCTACGACGTCCACGACCTTGCCTGGGACTTGGCCGAACTCCGTGCAGGTGAACGGGTAGCCGCGGGCGGGCGCAGTAGTAGCCGACTCGGGGCTTGCTGCCGCCTGACCTTTAAATCCCTGACGGCCGAGGGCTACTTACGCGACGGCCTGCCCGAGAGTTTCGGGGAAGGTTGCGCCGAGGTGCTCCGCGGCTTCGTCCTACACGGTAAACTCCCGCCACCCGACGCCGAAGGCCGCGGGCCCGGCACGGGCGACCTCGAACGCGCCATCCTCGAATGGCGCAGCACGCTCCGACTCATCGCCCATGGCCCCGCCCACCCGTGGGAACGCTGGCGAGCCCTGAGTGCTGCCGCCCGCGAAGTCCTCGCGAAGGTTGGCCCCAAGAAAGCCTGAAGCTTACTTGGACGTGATGGCCTTGGCCGCCGCCTTGGCCATCTCGCCAGCCCCAGCGGTATTCGGGTGCACGCGATCCGGCAGCATCGCCGCCTTTTCCAGTAACGCCGCATGCATATCAATCACCCCACAATCGAGTTCTTTAATCAGCGGCCCAAGGCGTTCGATGATCTTCAGGACGTTCTCTTCGTTAATCCCGAAGTTGCCCTTACCAGGCACCGGACAAGGACGGCAGACGTAGACCTTTGGCTTCGAGGGGAGCTCTTGGAACGACTTAATGAGATCACGGTAGTCACCGACAAACTCGGCCTCATACTTCCAGTTCTGCGGTTTAGTGTCATTGGTCCCGAGCATGATGATGACAATGTTCGGCAGCATCTTCAGCGCTTCCTGGTACTTCTTCTCCTTCCGGTAAGGGTTGTCGCCCTTCTGCAGGAGCGTCCGGGCACTGACGCCAAAGTTACCGACTTTATACTTCTCGCCGAGCAGGGCCTGTAGCTGGTCGGGGTAGCTCTTACCGCGGTCGGCACCGACGCCTTGCGTGATGCTATCGCCGATGCAGGCGACCTTGATCGGCTCTTCGGCGGCGGAAAGATTGCCAAAGGAAAGCAAGAGGGCGCAAAGGCCAACGAAACGAGTACGGAGCTTCATGGGGAGTGGGGTGAAAGGGAGGATGCGGGCCCGACTTTGGGGGGCGAGTCCTAAAAAGCATCGAGAATCGCCGCCAAACGAGACTTTTGCCGTGCCCTTTGGCCTTCCCTTCCCCGCCGAACGCAGGCAAGATTATCCCACAGTCATCCATCCGCATTCGCACGTCGTAAGACGCGAGGAAAGTCCGGACACCATAGGGCAGGATTCCCGCCGCAAGTCGGGGCACGGGTTAAACCGTGACGGACAGTGCCACAGAAAATAAACCGCCGTCCCCGCAAGGGAAACGGTAAGGGTGAAAAGGTGGGGTAAGAGCCCACCGCTCCAAGGGCGACCAAGGAGGCATGGTAAACCCAATCCGGTGCAAGACAAACAGGGACCGCCCGAGGCCGCCCACCAAGGTTCCGGGTTGTCGCACCGCCGCAAGGCGGGTCCGCAAGGACAGAGAAATGAATGCGCAAGGGCTGGCGAGAGCCACCCAGGACAGAATCCGGCTTACAGTGGATGACTCAAAGACGGAGGGCCGAACGGAAACGTTTGGCCCTCCCCCTTTGCGCCGGGGGCTTACGGCTTGATTCCAACACTATCCAACGGCATCGATAAGGATATATGGAGGCTCCTTCGGCACCGTCGGTCCGGCTCAACGAGGTTCTTCGTGCTGGCGCCCGTATCGCGATTCTTGCCCCTCACCCAGACGACGAATCGCTCGGGACGGGCGGACTCATCCAACGCGCCCTGGCCGCCGGAGCGGAAGTCCGCGTCATTTTCGTCACCGACGGGGATAACAACCCTTGGCCCCAACGCTTCGTCGAGCGGCGCTGGTTCATTGAAGCCCCCGAACGTGCCCGCTGGGGCGCGCGCCGCCGGGCCGAAGGCCAGCACGCCCTTCAGTTACTCGGTGGCGGCCAAGTCCAAGCAGAGTCCCTCGGCCTGCCTGACGCCGGCATCCTAGCGCTTTGGGAAGAAGACCTACCAGGACCGCGTCCCGCCTTTGAAAAGCTCCTCCGCGAGTGGAAGCCGACCATGGTGATCGTGCCTTCCGAGATCGACCGCCACCCGGACCACCAAGCGACCCATCTCTACGGGCTGGATGCCGTGCGCGCCACGGGACTCCACTGCCTGGTTTACTCCTACCTCATCCATCGCCCCTGGTCTCAGAAGGTCATGCGCCGTCACCTAGCTTCTGATCAGCTCGAGCTGAGCGATGCAGAAAGGTCCCTCAAACTAGACGCCATCCGCTGCCACCACACCCAGATGGCCCTGAGCGGAGAACGTTTCTCCAAATTCGCCCGTCGCGAAGAACGCTATACCCTCGTCCAAATTTCCTGAAAATGAACGCATCATCCCGCCCCGCACCCGCGGGGCCCGCCTTCTTGCACTCGACCCGCTTTCAAGCGATTGTGCTGACAGCCCTCGTGCTCTTCCTCTTCTGGTGGCGCCTCGGTAGCCTCGGACTCATTGATCCAGACGAACCTTTCTATGCCCTAACGAGCCGTGAGATGGTGCAATCGGGCGATTGGATCACCCCGCGCGTCTTCGGCGAACCCCAGTTCGAAAAGCCGATTTTGTTCTACTGGGAAACCTGCCTCGCTCAAATTGTCTTCGGGGATAACGAGTTCGCCGCCCGTGTGCCTGGCGCACTCGCCGCTACCCTCGTGGTCTTCCTGACTTGGGGCATTGGCCGGAAACTCTTCACCCCACTTGCCGGCTTCTTAGGCGCCGTCGTCGTCGGCACTGGTTCACTCTTCGTGGTGATGTCGCGCCTGATGCTGACGGACCTTTCCCACACCCTCTTTATCTCGGCAGGCATGTACTGCCTCTGGCGGGCGTTCCATGATGAACCCCGAAGACTTCGCTGGCTGTTGGCCCTGACAATTACCTCCGCCCTTTCGATGCTGACCAAAGGTCCGCAAGGCCTGCTCTTCATCGCCATGGCGAGCCTGGCCTACGCTCGGCTGAGTGGACTGAAATCACCTTGGAGCTGGCGTCATCTGGCGCTCGGCGTACCCCTCTGGCTCCTCCTCGTGGTACCGTGGTACCTCGCGATGTTCATGCTTCACAAGTCCGGCCCCACCTCGCCGGCGACTGGGTGGGCCTATTACTGGGACACCTTCTTCATTCACGAGAACTGGGACCGATTCTTCCACGCCGAGCATAAGGGCAATGACCATTGGTATTACTACCTTGAGATGCTCATCGGCGGTTCGCTGCCGTGGATTCCCCTCATTGTCGCCGCGCTCTGGGAAACCGCGACTCACTTCCGCCAGCGCTTCCGCGATCAACCTGGTCTCACCATGGTCATCTGCTGGCTCGTTCCGTCCTATATCTTCATGACCATCGCAGCCAGCAAGCTGCCGAGTTACATTTTCTTCCTCATCGTCCCTGTCGCACTCCTGGCGGGCGTGACCCTCGAGCGCTGGATTCGCGACGGTTTTGGCAATCTTGAACGCTGGGCGGTGGGCTTCTTCACACTCCTACAAGGCCTGGCCCTCATTTGGTACATTCCGACATTCCACCCCAACGCACAGCCATTCCTCCCTCAACTCATCGCCCTAGGCATACCGCTCACCATCGCCGGCCTCTTTGCCCTATTCCGCAAAGCCTTCCTCTGGGCGGCCATCTCCACCGCCTTCAACGTTATCCTGGTCTTCACCGCCTTCTTCTGGATTGAAGCACGGCTCGAAGGGACCGTAGGCAGCCGGGAGATTTGCAAAATTGCCGCCAACGCGCGCAAACCTGGCGAAAAACTCGTGACCTGCAGTTTCCTCGGCCGGGCAGCGAAATTCTACCTCGGCGAAACCCCAGCCGCAATTTTCGTACCCGACCAGAAACTTTTGGCCGACTATGGCAAAGGCAACTTCCGCCCCTACTACCCCTTCTACTCCTACCACCCCTTGCCGCAGCTCACGATCGAGAAGCAATTAGGCGAATTCGCCGACACCCATGGATCACTGCTTTGCATAGGTGAGAAACGCGATTTTCGACTCCTGAACACGAGTGAAGGCTCCTCGGTGCGTGGCCGTTGCGAACTGCTCGGTGAAACCGGCGACACCCCGGGACGGGCAGTCTTCCGCATCAACGCGAAGACGGCTAAATAATCAGATTCGGCAAAGGAGTTTAAAAAACCTGATCGCATCGCGCACAGGTCGGATTTTACTCGGCTGACCTTGATAGATGGTACGTACCGGCACACTGGTAATCCTGCCACCCGCCCGCGCGGTCAGAATCAGCACTTCGGTCTCGTAATCGTAATGGTCGCTCTGGGCGAAGAGGATGGCGGGGTTGGCCACCGCCAAAGCGCGATACCCGCACTGGGAATCAGGAATTGAGCAGCGGCAGATACGACTGATGAGCCAAGACATCGAGGTATTCACCATGCGGCGAACGAAGGGCATACCCTTGGGATTGGAGAAACGGTTACCCGCGACTAGGACGACCTTGGGCTCCGCGATGGCTTTAAGAAAAAGCGGAATCTGCGCGGCGTCGTGCTGGCCGTCGCCATCCATGGTAATGCCATGGGTGTAACCCAACTCAGCGAGCCGAGCGAAAGCGGTCTTTAAGCCCGCCCCCTTGCCCTTATTGACTTCATGCCGAATCACCATCGCGCCCGCAGCCAGCGCCTTGGCCGACGTCTCGTCCGGCGAGCAGTCGTCGATGACTAAGACCGTGTCTACGAAACGCTTCGCCGCACGCACCACCTCAGCGATGCGCGCTTCCTCGCGGAAGGCAGGCACCACGATCGCTACGCGCAAAGGAGGGGTGGACATTAAAGTCGGGAGAGGCGGCGCGCAGCCGAAGCCGGCATCCCTTTAACTGCGCTGCGCGATCGGCGAGTAGGCACGTTCGGTGTTACCGACGTAAATCTGACGCGGGCGATGAATCTTCTGCTTCGGAGTCTCCGCGATTTCCTTCCAGTGCGAGATCCAGCCTGGCATGCGGCCGATGGCGAAGATGACGGTGAACATCTCCGTCGGGATACCGATGGCCTTGAGGATGATGCCCGAGTAGAAATCAACGTTCGGGTAGAGGTTGCGCTGCTTAAAATAGGGGTCGTTGAGCGCAGCGTCTTCAAGGCGCATGGCGATGGCCAGCAGCGGGTCATTAATGCCCAGAACCTTGAGCACCTTGTCGCACTGGGCCTTGATGATCTTGGCGCGCGGGTCGTAGTTCTTGTAAACGCGGTGACCAAAGCCCATCAGGCGGACCTGCTTGGTCTTGTCCTTGGCGTCGGCAATAAACTTCGAACCGTCATCACCCGAGGCGTGAATTTCCTCGAGCATCTCAATGACGGCCTGATTGGCGCCGCCATGCAGCGGACCCCACAAGGCACATACGCCTGCCGAAACGGACGGGAAGAGATTAGCACCACCGGAGGCGACCATGCGCACGGTCGAGGTGGAGCAATTCTGCTCGTGGTCGGCGTGCAGGAGCAGGATCAGGTCGAGCGCGCGGGCGACTTCCGGATGGACGGCGTAATCGGCGTTGGGCTGCGAAAAGAGCAGGTGGAGGAAGTTGGAGCAGTAATCCAGACCCGGCTTTGGGTAGACGGGTGGTTCGCCCTCCTTGGAGCGGTGTGCCAAAGCGGCCAAGGTACGGACCTTGGACATGAGTACGGCCGCAGTTGCGTCGAACTTCGCCAAGTCATGGGTGCGCTCGTTGGTGCCGAGGTCGGGATAGTAGCAACCCAAGGTATTCAACGTAGCCGAAAGGACGGCCATCGGGTGGGCATTGCCAGGGAACCCACTGAGGGCGATACGCAGGCCTTCGTGTACCTGGGAGTTGTCGAGGATGCGGGCCTTGAAAGTGCTCAACTGTGCCGCGGTCGGGAGCTCACCATAAATCAACAGGTAAGCCGTCTCGATGAACGTCGACTTCTCGGCGAGTTCTTCGATGGAGTAACCGCGGTAGCGCAAGATGCCCTTCTCGCCATCGATGAAGGTGACCTTGGACTCACAGGCGCCTGTGTTGGCGTAGCCGTCGTCGAAGGTGATGTAGCCCGTTTCGTCGCGCAGCTTGCGGACGTCGATACCGCATTCCTGCTCGGTACCGACAACGATGGGAAGGACGATTTCCTTGTCGTCCAGTTTAAGAATGGCGTTTTTGGTGCTCATGGCGGGGTATGCCGCCATAGGCCTGACGCCTCAGCGGTCAGCCAAAGTCAGAAAATTACGGTACAGTTGCAAGCCTTTGACCTGACTTTTCTCGGGGTGAAACTGGGTGGCCAACACCCGCCCCCTGCGGACGCCGCTCACAAAGCGACCCGCGTAGTCCGTCTCGCACCAAACCAAAGCGGGATCGGTCTGGACGACCCGGTAGCTATGTACGAAATAAAAGGGCTCCCCTTGGGCATTAAGGCCGGCCGTCAGGGGGCTCTCGGCCTTAAAAATGGCTTCATTCCAACCCATGTGCGGGATGCGCAGGCCCGGGGTGGAGGGGAAACGGGTGACAACCCCAGGGAAGATGCCCAAACCGGGAACTGCGGCTTCTTCCGAGCGCTCAAAGAGGACTTGCAGGCCCATGCAGACACCCAGGAAGGGTCGGTCTGCGGCAATCCACTCCTTGATGAAGACTTCGAAGTCATTGCGGCGGATACAGGCCATACAATCGGCCATGGCCCCCTGCCCTGGGAAAACTACGGCATCGGCGCCTTCGGCTGCTTGCGGGGTCGCGGCTAGGTAAGCATCCGCCCCAGCGGCCACCATGGCACGGCTGACGCTACGCAGGTTACCCATGCCGTAATCAATCACGGCGACCCGCGGACGACGGCTAGTCCCAGCGGCTTCCACGTTCAGGCAAGTGTACCCTTGGTGCTCGGAACCCGGCCACCCTGGCGCGGATCGATTTCGACGGCCGCACGCATGGCGCGGGCAAAGACCTTGAACAAGGCCTCCGCGATGTGGTGCGGCTCTTCGCCATACTCGAGCTTCAGGTGCAGGTTACAGGCCAACGCATTGGCTAGGCCTTGGAAGAACTCCCGCACGAGGGCGATGTTGAAATCCTTCACCATGTAATTGGAAATCTCTACTTGGTAGACGAGCATCGCTCGATTGGAGAGGTCCAGGGCGCAACGCGCCAGGGTCTCATCCATCGGCAGAATGAAGAAGCCATAACGGCGGATACCCGCCTTGTCGCCCAAGGCCTCCTTAATGGCATTACCTAAGACAATACCCACATCCTCGACGGTGTGGTGGTAGTCGACCTCGGTATCGCCGTCGGCCTTGACCTTAAGGTCGATTAGGGCGTGGCGGCTGAAGAGCGTCAGCATGTGATCGAAAAAAGCGATACCAGTCGAGATTTCGGAAACCCCCGTGCCATCAAGGTTGACGGAAAGGGTGATCTTGGTCTCGGCCGTGTCGCGACGGATAGTGGCTTGGCGGGCGCCGGTGCTCATACCAGAAAAGTCCCTCCGCACTAGGGGAATGTCAACCTCACCCTTCGGACCAAGCCTGCGCCGCCGCGAGAAAAGCGTCCATTTCCGCAGCCGTCCCGACGGTGATACGCAGGGCCGACGCGGTCAAAGGATGGTTCGGAAAACGGCGGACTAAGATTTTGCGTTCCCGGAAGAAGGCGTAGGCATGCTCACCCGTCGCCGGTGAAGCCGAACGCTGGGCCGAGGCCGGCGTGGCGAGGAGGAAATTACCTGACGACGGCACGACCGTCCAACCGAGCGCCTCCAATCCACTGGTCAGCCGCACGCGCTCGGACCGGACCTTGCCGACGGTCTCACGCAACCAGCCAGTATCCGCTAAAGCCGCGGCCGCCGCGACCTGCGCCAAGCGGTCTAAGTTGTAGCTGTCGCGCACCCGATGCAGAATCGTCGCCAAGCCTGGCGGACAGAGCGCATAGCCAGCGCGTAGCCCCGCTAACGCGTGGCCTTTCGAGAAGGTCCGCGTGACGACAACGTTCGCGTGCGTCTTCGGAAGTTCGGCACAATCGGCGTCCGCAAACGCGGCATAGGCTTCATCGACCACAAGTAAACCGGGAAATGCCCGCGCGAGTTCAGCGACTTTGACCGGCGCGAACGACACGCCCAACGGAGCGTTAGGATTAGTGAGAAAGAAAATGGCGGCGCCACACTTGGCCACGGCCGCAACGTCGAAACTAAAGTCCGCATGGATGGGAACCTTCACCACGGCTGCCCCCTGGGCCGCAGCGAGCACCGGATACAACGAGTAGCTCGGATCCAGCATGCCAATCGGCCGACCGGGACCGGCATACGCGCGGATCAAAATGTTCAGTAAGTCATCCGACCCGTTGCCCGCCAAGATGTCGGTGGCGGGGAAGGCGTGTAGCTGGGCCGCAGCCTCGCGCAAGGGGGAAGCGTCAGGCGAAGGATAAAGACGCAGTGCCGCCCCCTCCGCTGCCACCACCGCCCGAATGGCCGCCAAGGCCAGCGGGCTCGGCGGATAGGGATTCTCGTTGGTGTTGAGCTTAACCCAGCCACTACCCTGAGGCTGCTCTCCCGGCGTATAGGCCGCCATGGCCGCGATATGCGGGTTCGGTTCAGGAAGCGCGGCGGACATTAGCGGAGCTTAAGTTTCGTCGCAGAATAGTCGGCCAGTAAGGCCTTGATGGCCGTGCACTCGGACAACGTCAAGGCGCGTTGGGCCAACTGCGTCAACTCGTTCTTGGTCGAATGGCGGAGCACAAAACGCACCTCGGGGATTGCGGGTGGCGCCATGCTCAGCTCATGCGCACCGAGGCCGATTAACAAAGGCGCCCAGACGGGGTCACCTGCCAACTCCCCGCAGACCGCAGCCGCGACGCCGTGCTGGCGAGCCGCCTTGAAGATTCGCTCCAGCGTCCGCACGACGGCGGGATGAGCCGGCTCATAAAGTGCGGAGATGCGCGGGTTACCACGGTCGACGGCCAAAAGATACTGGACGAGGTCGTTGGTGCCCACACTGAAGAAATCGACTTCGCGCGCAAGGTCCTCCGCCACCGCAGCGACCGAGGGAATCTCAATCATAGCGCCCAGACGGATACGCTCCTGGGGCACAATACCTTCGGCGGCTAACTCAGCAGCGACCGACCCAAGCACCTCCTTCGCGCGACGGAATTCTTCAATCCCGGAAATCATCGGGAACATCACCGCCACGGGACCCAACGCGGCGGCACGCAGGATTGCGCGGAGCTGCGGACGGAAGACATCGGGGCGATCTAAGCACAGCCGAATCGCGCGATAACCCATGAAGGGGTTGGCTTCATCGTTGAGGTCGCCCAAGCGCTTATCGCCCCCTAAGTCGAGGGTACGGAAGGTGACCAACCGGCCCCTAGCCTCCCGGACAACCTCCGCGTATTCCGCATATTGCTCGGCTTCCGTCGGCCAGGCATCTAAGCGCAAGTAAAGGTTCTCGGTGCGATACAGGCCCACGCTTTGCGCACAGTAAAGACGGGCGTCTTCGAGGTCCTCGGGGCCACCGATGTTAGCCTGTAAGGCGAAGCCTTCGCCGTCACTGGTGACGTCAGGCAAGGCAATCTCGAGCATGACACGGTCGCGGCGGCGGCGGATGGCGAGCTCATGATCGCGATAGCCCTCTAACGTCGCGGCGGTGGGGTTGATGACCACCGCCCCCGTCTCGCCATCGACCAGGATGATGTCGCCTTCCTGAACGGCGTCCATCAAGCCCTTAACGCCGACGACGGCCGGAATCTCCAGCGAGCGAGCCATAATCGCCGAGTGTCCAGTGCGGCCGCCTTCTTCCGTCACGAACGCCAATACACCGTCCTCCGGCAAACCCGCGGTCTCCGAAGGTGTTAGGTCACGGGCGACGACAACCTGTTGACGGGCAGCCATCGCCGCATGGGCTGGCCGCGTCCCCAACAGATGGTGCATCACGCGGCTGGTGACATCGCGGATGTCGGAGGCACGCTCCCGGAGAAAGTCATCCTCCATGCGCTCAAAGATGTCGATGTAGCGCTGGACGACTTCCTGAAAGCAGAACTCAATGTTGAAGCCGCTGGAACGGACTTCCTTGCTGACGTCGTCGATGAGCGCGACGTCGTCGAGAACCAGGAGGTGCGCGTCGAAGATAGCGGCCTCCGATTCACCCAAACTCTGGGCGACTTCCTGCCGGAGCTTGGCGATTGCCTGGCGCGTAGACTCTAGGGCCAACTCGAAGCGGCGCAGTTCGGCCTCAACGTCTGGCACCTTCTGGCAGGAGACGATAGCCATCCCCTGCAACAGCAGGTAGACTGGACCACGGCCGACGCCGGGGGCGGCGGCGGTGCCTTGGAGTCTAATCTCCGGCCTGGAGGATTCGGCCTGCATCTGCAGAACAGAAGATTGGCCTAAGGCAGAGAAGCAAGGCGGATAACCGCTTAAGCCTCGTTCGAGCCCGGATCTTCCATGGGCTTGAACATATCGGGGATCGTCAAAGTAGGCAGGGCCATCTCGGGCATCTCATCTGGCATCACTTCCGCGACCACGGCGAGTGGCATGGAGCCGGCAGACGGGACGATCATACCCTCAGCCGAGGCTTCTTCCGCCAAGGCGTCCTCAACATAGAGCATCAGGCCACTGTATTCGGCCGGCAAGGTCACCCGCAACTGGACGAACACGAGGGCAAGGACGCAGGCATGGGCAAAGATTCGGCCCGCGCGCTGAGCGAAACGGGCGAGGCCCGCGACCGCCTGCGTCGCGTCTAAATCGGCCCGACCACGGAGGAAAGCCATCTGGGCCTTATGCAAACGAACACGGGCGTGAAAGCGCTGGCGGATTTCGGTGGAAGCCTGCAGGGCATTCCGCAGACGCAACACCTGCTCACGGGAGGCGGTACCGTCGAGGTAGCAAATAATCAGCGACTCCAGTTCGGCGTTACTCATTCGCGGAATTCATCCCCCATGAGTTGACGTAAGGCTTCGCGGGCACGGTTGATGCGGCTTTTCACGGTGCCAATTGAGAGGCCAAGCTCTTCGGCAATTTCCTCGTACGACTGGTTGCGGATGTTGCGCATCGTTAGAATACGAGCGTGTTCTGGCTTCAATTGTTCCATGCACTCGGCCACTTTTGTAACGAATTCGTTATGCTCGGCTTCGTGGCCAGGGCCCTGGGAACCGTCCGAGAGGATGTCGTGCAGGGTGGCACCGGGATCCTCCCCGAGGTCCGCATCGAGGGACATGGACTGGTCACGCTTCCGCCGACGCCAGTACCAGTACCGATTACGAGCCAGATTCGTGCCAATTTGGTGAATCCAAGTTGAAAAAGTGGCCGTCCCGCGGAAGGAAGCGAGGACCCGGTGGGCGCGAATAAAGGTGTCCTGCGTAATCTCCTCGGCATCCTGCCTATTACGAAGCAACGAGAAGACCTTGGCAAAGATTCGCCCCTGGTACCGAAGGACCAACTCGTTGTACGCCCCGAGGTCGCCATTGCGGGCGCGCTCAAGGGCGGACTGGTCGGCTTCAGTTTCCATCGTTTAGGGGTGGCTTTAGGGCGGGTATTTCCTGACTATGGTGCTGACATTAGGGGAGATATCAACTGCTGTCTTCAATCCCCAACCTCCTTTAGGAACCATGTTCACCTCCAGCAAAAAAAAGACCCCGTTTCGATGGGTCAACTGCCTGAACGGCCAAAAGGGTTCGGCCGACAGCCTCCCGGCACGTTTCCCCCTCCCTTCCGCCAACCCCGCCCTAGGTATTTCGGCGTCCGCAGCCGGGCTCTTACTGGAAGCCACCTCGGCGGCACCCGTCTTGGTGAATGGAGCCCTTCTGCGCCCCAAGACGACCATCACCGAAACGTCGACGATCCAACTCGAGGACGGGCTTTTCGTGGTTTCGGGGAACGAAGATGACCCCTTCAACTCCGTCCAAACGAATTCGTGGGTCCTGTTCGATGCAACCACCGGCGACCTGCTGGGCGAGCTACCACCCCAAAAACTACTGGAGTATGCCGCTAACCTCGGCCGGGCGACCGATACACTGGCGTGCACACCCGCCGGCCTCGAAGTCGGCTTTAAACTTTCGCAGATCGCGGCGCTGCTCACCGTACGCGAAGAAACCGAAGCCAAACCGGCGGCACCGTCCGCCCTCACGGCGGAACAAAACAAAGGCGCCCATCTTTGCCCTGTTTGCTGGACGCGCTTCGACGCCGGTGATGCCTTGAGCGTCGCTATCCACGAAGACCTCCGCGGCGACCCCATCCTGGGGGCCGACGCACGCCTACGTTTCCAACCCACGCGTTTCAACGACCAGGGCCTCGCCCTTGACCCGATGGGCTTAGCCTGCACCGACCTTGCCTGCCCCCACTGCCGACGCCAACTGCCGCCCGGCTACTTGGACATGCCCCACCGCATCCTCTCGGTAATCGGCGCGCCTAGCGCCGGCAAGTCCTACTACCTCGCGGTCCTGACGCACGTCCTCCAAGACCGGCTGCCCGGGGATTTCGGCCTAGCCTTCAAGGACGGCGACCCGAGCGGCAACATGCTGCTCAATCAAATGCGTAATACCCTCTTCTCGGCCGCCACGCCCGAAGACGCCCTACTCGGTAAGACCGCACTGGAAGGCGCGACTTACGAAAAGCTGCCTCGCCTCGGGCGCATGGTCTCCCTGCCCCGCCCATTCATCTATTCACTAGCCCGGCCCTCGGCGAGTCGCGACGAGACGTCGATTGTGCTCTACGATAACGCGGGGGAACACTTCGAACCCGGCATCGACATCCACGACTCGCCGGGCGCGATGCACGTCGCCAACTCCGCTGGCCTGCTCTTTCTCTTCGACCCGACGGCCAACGCTCGCTTTAAGGCTAAGTTAATCGGCGTAGATGACCCACAGTTAGCGATCAAAGGCCGCATCGACCAACAGGATAGCATTCTGTCCGAGATGGAGACCCGTATTAAGCGCGTTCTCGGACTCGCCCCTAGCCAACGCATCGCCACGCCACTGGCCTTCGTGGTCGGTAAATGCGATACTTGGCAATTCCTCCTGTCCTCCCCGCTCGAGCCTGTAGTGAGCGCCGGCAAACTCAACCCCGAGGCCGTGCGCCGAAACTCCGACCGCGTCCGCACCGTCCTCGTCAGCCTTTGCCCTGGTCTCGTGGCGACGGCCGAAACGCTCGCCAGTGAAATCTGCTACTTTGCGGTCACTTCCTTCGGCCACCAGCCAACGGTTCTCGCCACTGGCCCGAATAAAGGCCGCATCGCCCCCGACCCCCAGCGCCTCGCGCCCGCCCACGTCGAAGAGCCCGTCTACTGGCTCCTCCATCGCTCGTCCCCTGAACTGCTCCCCAGCCGCTAACGTTTTCCATGCCCCTGCAACTGATCTTCACCTCCGCCCCCCGCGGACTTGTCGCCGGACGTTCCGGCTTCTGCACCGTCGCTCGGCATGCCTCGCTTTCGGAACGACTCACGCAGCAACTCGAAGCACTGGGCACACCGCACGACGCCGCCGAGGGGGCGACCTTCACCTTCCGTCGGCTCGAAGCTGGCAGCCAAACTTGGTATGTGCTATCGCGTTTCGTCGCCCGCGGGCTTGACTATTCGCAACGCGATAATCGCCTCGCGCACCACGTGGTATTCACCGCCGAGGAAGCCGCTGTCCTCCCGCCGCCCGCGGCACTCGCCCTCCGCTGGAATGACTGGAAAGATACTTGGACCGAAGAGCCGACCTGGCTTCCGGAAGATGCCCGGCCGCTCCCACTCGCCTCACATCCCGTACTCACGCCGGCCGCTGGCTGGCGTGAATTCGCCGGCACCGGCGCTAAGGCTGCATGGCTGGTCAACGCCACCGGCGCCGCTTCGGTGTCGTTGCTAAACCCGCCGAACTCCGCGCAACTACTCCGCTTACTCGCGGAATCCTCCGCCTTGCTCGGCCGCGCCGCTTGGTCCGCCACCTTCACCACTAACGCCGCCAAGACCGGCGCCGATGGCTTCGATTGGGCCGTGGGTTTCGCCTCGGGACGTCCCACCATCGACCTCGCCCAAGCCGCGCAGCTCACCGCGCCCACGGGTGAACTAGCCCGCATCGCCGCTACCGGCGCAGGTGCGACCGCCCCCGCTTCCGCTGGCCCAACGGCTTCCGCGCCGCGCCGAACCAACTCTGCCAGCGCCCCCGCCACCGCCTCCAACACCGTCACGATTGCAGTCGTTAGCCTCCTCGTGCTCGTCGCCGCCGGCCTCGCCATTGCTTACTTCAGTAAACCCGAAAAGAAGGTCGTCGAGACCACTAAGCCTACCCCACCGCCCATTGACTCGACCGCGGCCGATGAACTCCTCAAGGCCAACCGCGCAATCAGCGATGTCGATAGTTTCATGGCCCGCAATGACTTTGTCGCCGCCGGCAAACTGTGGCTCGAGAGCTGCAAACTTTCGCCGACCTTTGCCGCCCGCTACCGCGACCAATACTTGCCGCGCCTGAAGTCGAAGTTCGCAGAGACGACCGCGGCCAGCCTGCTGGGCCGACTCGAAAGCCCGACCGCGACCGCCAACCGTAAAGGCATGCTGGAAATCGCCGAAGACGCGGCCGAAGCGCTCCGCCTTGGGACCGCCCTCGAAGTCACGAAAGGTGCCGCCTGGGAAGAACTCACGCGCATCCAAGCCCGGGCCCAGATGGTCGGCGCCTTGGACGTCCGACCCGTCATCCTAACCCAAGGCGAATGGCTAACGGCCGACCTCGGACCTAACTCGCCTTCGACCGCCGAATTCAAACTCAACATGGCCTCCGCGGAAAAAATCGGTCGATTCATCGACACCACCGGCGCCAACAAAAACACGGTAGTCAGCGCCCGTATTCGCCTGCTACCGCTAGACTCCTTCCATGCCCGCGAAGAGAAGACTAAATACCAGTCCGCGGAAATCCGGACGGGCAGCCAAGCCAATTGGATCGAAGCCACAAGCAAATCCGGTCGCCAACCCATCGTGATCGGCGTGGGCTCCCGCCTGAACACGGTGACACTGAACTTCGCCGACAACTCGGCCGCGCAGCTCCGGGACACTAACCAGTTAATCGAAATCGAATTGCCCGATGGGTCACACCAGACCATCGCGCTCATCGCCAACGTCAAAGCCCTCCGCCCACTCAATCTGGGCCTCGCCGCCCTGAGGTCGGACGTCGACACCGGCGTGGTCCATGCAGCGGCCTGGGCTGAACCGATTTTGAATTCATTCATCGCCTCCACTGGCTCACTCGGACTCTACCCCGCTGGTCATGAGTTCCCTGATCGCGACCTCGCCTCAATCCGCGCTACCAAGTCCCTGCTCGATACCGATCTCGTCCGCCTCGAGCGGAAGTCCGGCCCTGGTGCTCCCTCCTACGATGAAGTCAAAGCCCGCCGCAGCGCTTTCACGGCACAAGATTTCGTCAAAGCCGGCGCCCCTTGGAGCCTCCGAACGGTTTCACCTCGCGGTGAAGAGGGCCTCCTGCTCGTCGAATTCCGCTAAGCCCGCATGCAGACAGAACGCCTCATCGCCCGTATCCGCGGACAGCTCGAAGTCGGCACGCCCGACCTCGAGGCGCGCTCGCTGGCCGGTGAATACGCGACGCTCTGCCAACGGACCCGCGAACGGCTGGAGCAATGTGCGGCCCTCATCCGTACCAGCAACGACCACGCCGCTCTCCAAGTAGCCGAATCGGAACCCGACCTACTCGGCCTCTGTGCGCTTCTGAGTTTCGCCGATTCGGAACGCTGGCAAGCGCTCTGCCGTGAACGCGGCCTCCCGACCGGCTTTCCGCTCGACGATCAGCACATTCTCGCGGTCGAAAGCCTCTACGGTAAAGTGATTGGCGAAAACCATCCGCTCTACCGCGACTACCGGGAGGCCATGCGCCAACGTGACGAAGATCGCGCCCTAACGGTTCTGCGCTCAATCGCCCGCATTAATCCCGATGATCCGACGGCACGCTCCGAACTGACGCGCCTCTCCAGTAAGTTCCTGCGGGAAGCGCTGGGAAAGGTCCTGCAACTCTTCGACCAAGGCTCACCCCGCGAGGCCGTGGAGTTGATGAATCGGATGGAGCGCTTCGGGGCACTGGTACTGACCAACGAGCCACGCTGGGATGACGCCCTCGCGCGTCGCATCGCTCATCTTCGCGACAAAGCCCACGAGCAGATTCGGCTCCTCCTTCCCGAAGCCCGCGCTGCCCGCAACGACGACCAATGGGAAGCCTGCGCCAATCACTTAGGACGAATCCGTACGCTGGAACGAGACCATCTCGTCAACCTCGAGGCGGCGAACTTGTCGGAACTTACCACGCTCGAAACCTGGGCAGGCGAACTCGCCGCCACGGCTGAAGCCGAAGCCTCCCAACGGGCCGCCCTAGAAACGCTGACGAAAGAATGGGATATCCTCCGCCAAGAGGCTAGCCGCGGCTCCTCGCCCGCCCTACTGCTTTCACGGCTTAACGTTTGGATCGAAAAGGCGACGCCCCTCGCCGACCGACTGCCCGAAGGAACCGTGCGCGAAGCCCGCGGCGTTCGCCAACTGACCCGGGCTCGCCTCAGCCGTCGGTACGCCATTTTGACGACTTCGTGGGTCACTGGCCTGCTCTGCTTGCTACTCGGCGCCTACTTGTGGCACGCCCAAGAGGGCAAGGCACAGGAAGCCAACGATCGCTTCACGGAAATCCAAGCCCTGGTTGAGCGCTGGGAAAACAACGGTGCCATGAATAAACTCGAGAAGCTTAAGAATGACTACCCCCTGTTCGTCGCGAGCGAAGAAATCAAGACGGGCACCGAAGCACTCCGGCGGCAAGCCCTCGCCCAAGCCGAAACGGAACTGCAACTTAAGACCGAGGCCATCTACCTGGAACAGCGCCGCAAGGAAGGCATCAATCTAACAAATTTCGCCCCCGTCACCCAACGAGCCAAGGCGTACGTCAGCGAACTCGCTAAGGTTGGCCCCGCCGCCACCGCACGGTTGCAAACCATCCTACCTGACCCAGCCGCCATCCTCGCTACCTGCACCAAGGTCAGCGAAGAAAGCCGCAACGACCTCTTGGCGTTGCGTCGTCAACTCAAAGTCGCCCTGGGTGAAGACGAGACCGTCGTCAACCTGACCCGGGCCAACGATGCCCTCGAAAAATTACGCGCCTTACTAACGACCTTGAGCGCCGCTGGCCTCAAGGATCTCGACGAGGCCTTCGCCGAAACTGACCGTGCGACCCTCCGCCTCGAGGCCGACCAGAAATCCGTCAACGCGGTTCGCGGGCTGGCAGATTCCGGCGACCTTAAGGCCTACCTCGACGCCTTGGCGGCCGTCGCCGCGACCGCGAAGGAAAATTCCGACCTCCGCAAGCGCGCCAGTTTCATCACCGAACGCGCTGAGGCCCTCCGCAACCTTCCCCGCTCCACCCTCGCCCCCCGGGTGGGAGCGATGTGGGATGGCTTGGCGAAGTCCGATGCCACCGGCCTCTTCCAACCCGACGAACTCCTCGCTTCCGAAGATAAGGTCATCCGCGCGCTAGCCGACGACAAGACGACCACACGCTTGCGTAAATATAACGTCCGCCAGCATAGCCGCGGTGGCGATCCCCGCATCATGCGCCAGGTCTTCATCGCCAGCGAAATCTCCATACAGCGCAACCTCATCAGCGGTGGAATCGAGACCGTCCGTACCGCCAAGGAACTCAGCCGAGACGGCACCCTGGTCGAGTCGTCCTGGAGCTGCCGCGAATTCAACTCCGCTAACGGCGAAACGACAAAATCCGGGGAGGACCTTTTGGAAGGCCTCGTGATTCCCGAACTCGACTACCTGCGCCAGTTCAGCCGCTTCTACGACCTCAAGGCCGGCAAGATGTCGGAACCCCTCCTGCGCAAACTCGACCTCATCCGCCGAAGCCCTACCCCGCACCTCGAACTGCGGGCTTACCAGATGCAGGAGCTCTTCAAGGTGGCCAGCCAACGACCCGAGGCTTGGGGCCTACTCTACTCGCCCTCCGCCCAACGCGACGCCGACCAACTTCGCCGCATCACGCAAAATGCGCTGAGTCCTTACGATTTCCTCTTCAAGGATAAGTGGGCCGACGTGCAACTGGAGCTACGTGCGTTCCTGACGCGCCAGACGGGGGCGACCTACGCCGAGGAAGCGCGCTTCTGGCGGCGCACGCTGGGCGAACTGCAATCTAAGAAGTTAATTTTTGCTGGCACCATGGGCCGCGATGGGAAGCCCGTGCTGCGCGAGGTGCTCAAGAACGCCGCACTCTACGGTCTTGATAGCGAAGGCAAGCCCGCCCAACTCTTCCGCGCCGATGCGACGGGCAACCTGACACGCGTCAACGAGCCCGCCCTCCTCACGCCGCTGCTCCGCCTGTCGGGCACGGTCAGCGAAGCCGCCCAAGCGGCCGGTATCCCGGCCGGCCTCACCCCGCCCGACGGCGGCTGGGAATCCATCCTCCAAGGACGCGACCTCTAAGCCATGGCCAAGCCCGACCAATTCCGCCTACGCTGGAAAGGTGCCGTCACCGGCCCCTTCGCCTTGGCACGTATCAGTGAAATGCTCCGGGCAGGCGAAATCAGCTTGGTGCACAATATCGAAGTCAACGACGCTTGGCTCACCATTCGTGATTACTTCCGGACAATCGGCCTCAACCGCGGCTCGCTACTCCCACCGATTGACCCGTTCACTGGGCGTGACGGCCCGGACCTCCCGCCCCCGCCACCAGGCGCAGCTGGCACCATCCACGCACCCGCGATACCCGCGTCATCGCCCGCGTCCGCCGCCGGCGAAGCACTGGAGCGCAACGTCCGCGAAGGGTATCTCTGGTGCGGCTCGACGTTCCTCTTCCCGCCACTCTTCGCGGTCGTCGTGCCGCTCTGGGAAAAGACGGTCGGGGCGCTCCCATCGTCCTCAAAATATACGCTGTTCATCTTCGCGACGCTGCTCGGCTGTAGCCTCCCGCTGTGGTTAGTCCAACGGGTGGGCCGCCAAATCAGCCAAGAAGGCTTGGACGAAATCTCCCAGGCCCAAAGCCGCCTCTGCCTCGTTTTAGCAGGCCTAGGTACGGTTTTCTGGCTTTTTATGTTCGGGTTCCTCGCCAAGCCCAGCCTCTAACGGACGCAATCGGCTTGACGCACCGCCCCTCTCCGCCTGACATCACGACCCGGTTTACGGTAGCGTAGCTCAGTTGGTTAGAGCGAGGGACTCATAAGCCCTAGGTCGGCAGTTCAATTCTGCCCGTTACCACCAAACCGGGGATTTTAAACCCAAGAAGTGCCGCTTCCCTGAACTCGGACTTCACTGGGCATAAAGAAAAGAACCCTAGCCAAAGACTAGGGTCCTTTCACCGCCCAAGACGCTCGTCTTAAGCCTTCAGGATCGCCGCAACTGGCACGTCGAGACCATCCTTCCACAAGGACTCCATACTGTAGCTTTCACGAACGTCCGGACGGAAGATATGCACCAAGACGTTGAAACCATCAACGACGGTCCAACCGCTTTCCGACTGAGACTCGCTAGCGCGGGCTGGTGAACCGACCTCGTCCAAGGCCTTCTCGACCTCGATGCGCAAGGCCCGGAGATGCGGGTCGGAGTTACCGGTGGCGATGACCATGTAGTCAGCGACCGAGGAGAGTTGACCGAGCTCAAGGACGCGGATACCGAGGGCCTTCTTGTCATCAAGGGCCTTCACGACAGCGACGACGAACGGTGGGACTTTGGTCGGCACAGCCTTCACGACGGCGACCTTGGGAGTTTCCGAGCGAGTCTTGGCCTTGCTGCCCTTGACCTTCGCCACTGGGCGACGGACCGGCTTTACAGGACCACGCGCCTTCACTGGGCCACGCGACTTGGGCGCGGGCTTGGCTGCTGACTTGCGGGCAGGCTTCTTGAAAGGCGTTTTCTTTTTCTTAGGGGCAGGCATGGTCAGGATTTGTAGAGTGAGTGTTCTTCGATGTAGGCGCGGACCGCATTGGGCAAGCCGTTTCCGGCTGGCTCGCTCGCCGCCAACGCCGCCCGGAGCGCGGTCGAGGAGACGCGCACGGGGGATTCCTTGAGCACGGTTAGGCGGATAAAGCCCGCAATGGTGGCCGGTGCGGCCACCGGTAACCCGTCGCGAGAAAGGACGGCAAACTCAACGAGACGCCCCAAGGTATCGATCTCCTTCCAGCGATCGAGGCGAGCCAACTGGTCTGCGCCGATAATCCACACCCGGCGGGACTCCGGAAACTCAGCCGCCAGGTCACGGGCGGTATCTACCGACCAGCAGATGCCAGTTCGGCGGACTTCCCGGTCGTCGACGCGAGCCCACGCACAGGGGGCGAAGGCGAGTCTAGCCATGGCGAGGCGATGTTCGGAGGAGGCTAACGGCGGCACAGCGCGCAAAGGGGCTAAGCCTGCAGGAATGACCTTCACTTCATCCAAGCCGAGCTGACGCCAAGCCGCCACCGCCGCGGCGACATGGCCGGCGTGGGGCGGGTCGAAGGTACCGCCAAGAATGCCAAAGGAGGCGGGCATGGCGACATACGGAGGTGAAGGGACGATGGTGGCAACCTAAAGCAGGCTTGAGCCCGGACGATTACCCGGGAACGATGCAGCCATGGCGTCAGCCTCGCGCTTCCTCCCACTAGACCTTGCTCCGGGTCAACCCTTCGCAGTCATCGCCGGCAAGGGCCGTTACCCCGCCCTACTCGTCGAGTCCGCCCGAGCCCGCGGCGCTCAAGTCCGCCTCATCTCCTTCGAAGAGGAAACTGATCCTGCCCTTATCGCGACCTTCACCCCCAGCGAACACCGGGCGGTGCCCGTCGGCAAACTCGGCCAACTACTCGATTCACTCCAAGCCCTTGGCGTCGCGGGCGCAGTCATGGCCGGCCAGGTGACACCACGGAAACTGTTCACCGGCATGGTGCCCGACCTGAAGTTAATCGCCCTCATGGCCTCGCTGCGTGAACGTAATGCCGAGTCCATCTTCGGTGCGATCTCGACGGAGATCGAAAAGACCGGCGTTCGCATGCTCGATGCCCGCGTCTACCTGGATGACCATCTCGCTAGCGATGGCCCGATGACGGGCTTCTTCTCTTCCGTCTCCGCCGAAGAACGCACCTTCGGGGTGCACATGGCCCAGGAAATGGCCCGCCTCGACGTCGGGCAATCCGTGGTCACGGCCAAGGGCACGGTCATCGCCGTTGAAGCCTTTGAGGGGACCGATAATATGTTAAAGCGCTGTGCGGCCACGGGGGGCAAGGAGATGCTCCTAACCAAGACCACCAAGCACACCCAAGATTTTCGCTTCGACGTCCCTTGCCTCGGCCTGCGTACGCTCGAAAGCATGGCCGAAGGCGGCGTGCGCCGCGCGACCCTGCAGGTCGACGGCGTCATCATGATCGACAAGCCCGCGGTGATCGCCCGCGCCCAGGAACTCGGCCTGTACCTCGAAGGCGTCGACCTTTCCGCGTGAACGCGCTCGAAGCTGAAATCGCCAAGTTCGTGTCGCAGCGCTTCGCCGACGTCGGCGAAATCACCCTACTCGAACTCGCCGGAGCGGATATCTCGGCGACACTGACGCTTCAAGGCCAAGCGGAACCAGTCTCCTTTCGCGTGACCGGTTTGAATTGGTCCAGTGACGGGACGACTTTCACACTACGCTTCCGCGAAACGAGTTGCTCACTGCCTTGGTTGCACGCCGTGCTGCTGCACTGGTGCCAACGCACGCAGTCGACGGTCACGCTCAAGGAAGACCTTCGGCTGCTGCCACTGAAGTTCAAGCTACCGCGGTCGGCTTAGCCTTCGAAGAAATTCCAGGCGAGCGCACTCTCGACGACGAGCCAGGCAAGGAGTAGCGCCCAGAGCACGGTCAACCACCGCCGATGGCGCACCCATAAGTCCGGAGCATGCCGGTGCACGTCCGGACCGACCCGCTGTGTGAGCATGAGCCGCAAGCGGAGATACCACGGCGCTCCGACCGCTCCCGGCAAATCGGGATGCTGATAACCGCCTTCACGGTAATCCACGCGTTTAAAGAATCTGGCGATACGCCCAAACATCTTTCGCACCCTACACCCTTCGCCCACGCTTTACAAGCGAGCGGTCAGGGGGTAGTCCCTTGGGCGTGAAGGCCACTACCCGGTCCATTCGTGCCCTGAAAGGCACCCGCCCCATCGTCTGCCTCACGGCCTATGATGCCGTGACCGCCCGTATCGCTGACCAAGGCGGCGCCGACCTCATCTTGGTCGGTGACTCCGTCGGCAATACGGTCCTCGGCATGGCCGACACCGTAGGCGTGACGCTCGAGATGATGGTGCACCACACCGCCGCGGTCGTCCGAGCCAAACCTAACGCCCTCGTCATCGCCGACCTGCCCTTTGGACTAGCCCACGACAGTTTCCCCAACCTACTCAAGGCTTGCCGTTCGCTCCTGCAGCAAGGGGGCGCCCAAGGCGTCAAGATTGAAGGCGGGGCTTCGCTCGCCAAGCACATCGAAAAACTCGTTGACGCCGGTATCCCCGTCATGGGCCATGTCGGGCTCATGCCCCAGCGGGTCCATGCCACCGGCTATCGTCGCCGCGGCCTAACGCCAGCCGACCAGGTCCGCCTCTTCGCCGACGCCCAAGCCGTCGCCGATGCGGGTGCTTTCTCCATCGTCGTAGAATGCGTAGATGCTTCCTTCATGCCTAAAATCACCGCCGCGGTCGACGTACCGACCATCGGCATCGGCTCCGGCGACGGTTGCGACGGCCAGATTCTCGTCATCCATGACCTGCTCGGGCTCACCCCCGAGCCACCGCCTTTCGTAAAGCCCCAAGCCCATCTCCATAAGGACGCCGTTGCCGCAGTCCAACGCTGGGCCCGGCAGGTCCGTAAAGGAGGCCGCCGATGAACTGCGTCGTCTTCGGCGCCGGTGCTTGGGGAACGGCCATGGCCATTCACCTCGACCGCCAAGGCCACACAGTGACCCTCGTGCCACGTCGCTTAGAGCAAGCGCTCAAGCTGACCGCGGAACGCGAAAATACCGACTACCTTAAAGGGCATAAACTCTCGGCATCCCTCCAAATTGGCCTCGAGGCGATTCCTGCGCTCATGGATGCAGACGTAGTTTTCTTAGCGTGCCCGTCCAAAGGTCTCTCCGAACTCGTCGCCCAAATCGGTCCGGCCCTATGTGCGTCCTCGGCCCGCATGGTCGTCTCGCTCTGCAAGGGTCTCGACCAAAACACCCTGCGCCGCCCCACCGAGGTGATGGCACTCAGAGTCGGTACCATTCCAGTTGCGACCTTAAGCGGACCCAGCAACGCCGACGAGGTCGCCCGTGGCATGCCCACCGCGATGGTCCTCGCCGCCCATCAGGACGACGAGACGCTGCGCGAAGTCCAAGCCGCCCTCAGTGGCCCGACGCTCCGGGCCTACACTTCCTCCGACCTCCCTGGCGTCGAGATCGGCGGCACCTTGAAGAACGTCTATGCGGTGGGCGCTGGCCTCTGCGATGGGCTAGGGCTCGGCTCTAATGCCAAGGCCGCCTTCCTCACCCGTGCCTTGCAAGAAATGATGCGCGTCGGCGTCGCCGTCGGCGGACGCCCTGAAACCTTCCTCGGCCTCGGTGGAGTCGGCGACCTCATGGCCACCGCGCACGGGGGCTGGAGCCGCAACCGGTCCTTTGGCGAACAGGTAGCCAAAGACGCGGCAGGTGCCATCGCCGCCCTCGCCACTCGGCGCGACTCCGTTGAAGGCTACCGCGCGACTGACACCTTGACCCGTATGGCCAAAGCAAGCCAGCTCAACGCCCCCATCCTCTTCTGCCTGCACCGTATCCTATTCGAAGGGCTCGACGCCCGGGCCGGCGTGACGGCCCTGATGACCCGCGACCTTAAGCCAGAGGCATGAGCGTAACGGGTACGGAGTCCAAACCTTCGCCCATTAGCGGGCTGGGGCTTTTCGCCACGCGCGCCTTCGCCACAGGCGAACGCATTGCCCCCTACAACGGTGTCCTGTTAAATAGCCCTCCCGACGTCAGCACCCCGGGACAGCCCACCTATTTATTGGAAATAAGCCCGGGGCTCTGGCTCGACGGCTCAACACCCGCTAACCCTGCCCGCCACGCCAACCACTCCTGCTTGCCCAATTCTGAGCTGATACTCGATACTGCGGTCGGACACCCGTGGCTGGTCGCCTTCCGCCCGATCGCCGCCCACGAAGAAATCACCTTTGACTATGGATTTTCGCTAGCAGAAAGCCTCTTTCACCCCTGTAAGTGCGGGGCGAAGGACTGTGTCGGAAAAATCATTTCCTCACCGCTGCGCCCAGCCCTCCGCCGCCACCTGCGATTTTCCCGCCGAAGGGATTGACCCACGCCTTCTGGAAGGTCAGTTTTCGCAAGTCTATCTTACACCATCCATGAAAAAAGTCGCCCTTACTGACCTCGATCCCCGCCTGCAGAAGCAGATCACCGCGGCCGAGCAGCAACTGAAGACCAACCCACAGTATGCCATCGAAATCCTTTCAGGTATCCTTAGCCGCAACCTGGGTTGCATCGAAGTCCGTCGCACCCTCCGCAAGGCACAAAAGGTAGTCTTGGGAACAAGGAAGGGGCTCTTTGACGGCATCACCAACGCCCTCACTTCTGGAAGCATCGCCAAGGCCGCTGAAAAGGACCCCGTTGCTGCCATCGCCGAAGCCGAAGCTAAACTCGCCAAGAGCCCCGCCGATGTGAACGCGAATAAGACCATCGCCGTAGCCGCCCTTAAGTTGGAGTTCCCAGAACTCGCGGCTTTTGCCTTCGAAGAGCTCACCCAAATCGAACCCAAGCAAACCCAGCACTACGTCGACCTTTCCAACACCTGGATTACCGCTGGTGAGTACGACCTCGCCCTCGCGGCGGCTGATGCCGGTCTTAAACTGTTCCCCGGTAACGGCGACCTCGGAGAGTGCATCCGTAAGGCCTCCGTCAGCAAGACGATGAAGAAGGGCAACTGGGAAGATAAGGGTGACTTCCAGTCCAAGCTTAAGGACAAGGACGAAGCGCTGCGCCTCGAACAGTCTTCCCGCAAGGTCACCGACTCCGCCACCGCCCTCGAACAGGCCGCCGCCTTGGCCGAAAAGATCCAGGCCCAGCCGGATAGCCTCGACCTCTACCGCGACATCGTCCGTCAGTTCGTCTCCGCCGGCGACCTCGACAGCGCCATCGCCTGGCTCCAGCGCGGCCGCCTGACGACCCTCGGTAAGGCCGACTCATCGCTTGAGCGCCAGGAAATCGACCTCATCACCCAGCGCTACGAGAAGGTCACCAAAGGCCTCAGCGATCACCTCGCCGCCTCGCCAAACGATGCCGCCTCGGCCGCTGCCCTCGCCACCAACGACAAGGAACTCACCGAATACCGTATCCAGACGACGGCCAGCCTCGTCGAGCGCTACCCGAACGACTACTCCTTCCGCTTCGAATACGGCTCCTTGCTCTTCGGTGCTGCTCGCCTCGACGAGGCGATCCAGCAGCTGCAGTATGCCCAGCGCAACCCGAAGTTCCGTCAGAGCTCCATCCTTGCCATCGGCAAGTGTTTCGTTGCCAGCGGTAAGTTCGACCTCGGTGTCGACCAGCTGCTCCTCGCGAAGTCCGAAGTCCCGGTGATGAACGACCTGAAGAAGGAAATCATCTACGAATTGGGCGGCGCCTACGAAAAGATGGGCCACACCAAGGAAGCCATCGAGGAATACAAGGCCATCTATATGGCCGATTCTGGCTACCGCGACGTCTCGAAGAAGATCAACGACTTCTACGAGAGCCAGAAGAACCCCACGGCCTAAGCCGCCCTGTCCGTTCCTTCCGCCTTGCGGTCGGCCCACCCCGCCCGCTTTACTCCCTTCTGTCCATGGCCCTCACTCCGTTCCAAAGCCACCTCATCGCCGACGTTGGCATCAGCATGGGAGACGAGGGCAAAGGCCGGCTTATCCCGGAGATTGTTCGCGAGCTGCAGCAGCTCACGGGACGTCGGGACGTGGTCGGGACAGTGCTCAAGGTCAACGGCGGTGCCAACTCCGGCCACACGGTCGCTGGCCTGAAGCTCAACCTCCTCCCCGGCGGTGTCGCCGAACACGACGTGGCCTGCCTCGCCCTCGGCGCTGGGGTGGTCGCTGACCCCCGCAAGGCCCTCTGGGAAGCCCTGCCGCTCGAGAAGATCGGGATCCCCGTCCTCAACCGTCTGCTCATCGACGAACGCTGCATGGTCAGCGACGTTGCGCACCGCATCCTCGACCTCGCCTGGGAAGACTACCGCATTCACACGCTTGGCCAAGAGCCCCGCGGCTCCACGGGTCGTGGCATCACGCCCGCTTACGCTGACGAAGTCGGCCAGATGCAGATTTATTACTCCGAGTTCCTCGGTGCTCAGTCCGCCTACGCCGAGCGTCTCTCCGCCCGCCTTCATCGCGCCGGCGATACGGTCCGCGAGGTCTGCAAGTTATCTCCCGAAAAGTGGGCGGGGCTCTTTGCCAAACTCACCGAAGCGGAACTACGGGCTAACAAGGGCGCCATCGAGTCCGGCGTCTTCACGGCCACCGAATTCGACTTCACGCGCTTTGCAGGCAAGGAACCGTTCACCTTCGACCACGCGGCCGTCCTGTCCGCCTATTGGTCCGCTGGTCAAAAGTTGGCCCACACCATCGGTGACGTCCGTGACCGTATTCTCGGCGACCTCGCTGCAGACCGCCGTATCATTGGTGAGTTCGGCCAAGCCTACTGGCTCGATAAGCGCGCCGGCTTCGCCCCGAACGTTACGGCTTCCCATACCTATACGCCCGAGTTCTTCCAGTCCGCCGGAATCCCCGTTCAAGCGATCCACACGGTCGGTTGCTGTAAGGCCTACGACACGAAGGTCGGTACGCACGTCTTCCTGACGAAGATGGAGGATGCACATCCGCTCCAACAGGCGCTCGCCAAGTTGGAATTCGGCACGAGCACCGGCCGCCAACGGATGGTCGGTTGGTCCGACCTCGTTGAGAAGGCCGATGCGCTCCGCTACGGCGGCTATGATGACTTGGTCCTCAATAAGCTCGATGCGTTGTCGCCACACGGCACTTGGCAGGGCGGCGACTTACTGCTCTGCACGGGTTACCGCGACGCGGCCGGCCAAACCGTCATGGGGGTGCCCCGTAACGATGCCGTTCGCCGTGCGCTGAAGCCTATTTACGCCACGCTGCCAGGCTGGCAGGCCGACATCTCTTCGATCCGTTCCTTCGCCCAGTTGCCCCCCGAAGCTCGCCGCTACGTGGCCTTCACGATGGCCGAAATCGTCCGTCTCGCCGCCCGCGGTGGCTCGCTCCGTTCCCTGCCCAACCTGCGCTATATTGGCGTCGGCCCTGACCCGGATCAGATTATCTCCGACGTCCCCACGACGGCCGAGCTGATCAAACTGGCCTAAGGCTCCCCGACCCGCTCGTCCCGTATGGACTCCTTGGAACATAACTTCGCCCTCCCGCTCTGGGCCCTCGTCGATCGCTCCAAGATTGAGGTCGGCAAGTCCGATATGCGCGGCCTCGCCCATGAGCTCGGGCGCTGGCTAAGCCATAATTTTGACATCGTCCACAAAGGCGTGGCTATCGAGGAGCCGGCCGGCACGTCCGCCGGGGAAGAACCGATGCTGGTCGTGGCCGCGGTGCCGCAACCTCAGTGGCCCATCATGATTGCGATTGCCCAGAGCAAGGAGTGTAAACTCTTCCTCGTGCTGCCGAATGAGAAGGGCCTATTCACGCTCAAGGAGCTGAACATCCCCAAGGCCGAAGGCTAAGGCCGCGAAAAGGCTTGGACGGTCTCCAGGTGGAGTTCCGCAATCTGCGCTAAACTTAAACCGCCCCACTTATAGCCGCCAGCCAAGGCGAAGAGGTGCGGAATCTTCCGCCGCCGCGCCCACTCGGCGACGAGGCGCTCGCGCTTCCGAATAATGTCCTTGGTGATGCCCTTAAGGCCACCGGCCTTCTCGTAGGTGTCCATGCCCGCGTTATAGATGAGGAACTCAACCGGCTCCAGGAAGTGCAAGGCGTCCACGACCTGTCCGAGATAACTCCGCGGGTCGCTGACTTCATGATAGAAATGACGGGTGGAAACAGTCGGCTCCCAAGAGTCGAACGAGTTTACGGTGATGTCCGCCAGGTAGACGCACTGATTATCACCGAGAATGTCAAAAGTACCGCCCCCGGCGTGCGCATCGAGGTCGAGGATGCCGACGGTCTTGACCTGCTTGAGCGCCTCCAAGGCGGCCAGGGCCAAACCGTTGAACTGGCAAAAGCCATTACCGGAGCGGCGTCGCGCATGGTGCAGTCCACTCGATAGACTCCCCGACCGACCATTACGCAGGGCTTCGTTAACGGCATCGCGCATGCCACCCGTCGAGGCAAGAATGCTATTGAGTAAGGGCAGCGACCAAGGCCCAACCTCAAGGAAAGCCCCGGTCTCCTCAAAGGTGCGGCGCACATACTCGGGGTCATGGATCAGCTCGAGTTCCTTACGGGTGGCGAGCTTCGGTGCCTGCAGGCGAACCTCCCCGGCTTGTCCTGACTCGATCAGCTCGGCGACCAGCTTGGCCTTGGTAACAGTCTCCATCCGCCCTTTGACGACATAGGCGGGGCTATAGAAGACGGTGAGCGGTTGCGTGGACATGACTAAGTTATACTGCGACTACACAAGGGCGTCAAATCGACCGCCTGTCATAAGGAAACGCCCGTCAATCAGCCCTTCGCCTGCCGGACCAGCCGCCGCAGAATGACTGCCGCTTCGGCCGGGCCCTCCGAGAACATAAAGATGAGGTCTGGGCCGCTATCGCGGCTGACGACCAAGGCGTTGGTGTAAGAAACGATATCGACGACCTTGGCATACTTAAAGTTCATGTTCTTGAGCTGGCCATCGAAGACGGCTCGTTGCGCCAAGAAGAGCAGCCGGCCTGCATCAACTTGGACAACCTGATCTTCGGTCTGACGCTGCACGTCGTAGCTACCTACGCGGTAACGGAGGCTACCGAAAATCTTGATACTCGAACCGAAACCGCCGTAGCTGCGGCGCACGGTGACACGCTTATTCTGGTAGAGCTCGACGTGCCGATCCCAATAACAAGGCTCCGTGCCCAATTCGCGGTCAGACGTGATCGGCGTTAACGGTGCCTTATAGAGCTGCCAAAGTTGGGTCGACTGCGCCAGCTGCGCCGAGAGTTCAGGCAAAGCGTCGGCGAGGTCCAACCCGTGGATATTTGCCATTCGGCGCAGCTCCCTGCCGACACTGGGGTCCAGCAAGTTCTCGTCATCTTCCCTCACCACATTCTGCTTATAGAGATCACCAAAATAGGTCTTAAAGGCGCGGAGCTTGACTTCGGAAACCACGGAAGACGGCAAGGGTACTTCCTGCGCGAGGAGCTGGAGTTGCTGGGCCTTCTCTTCCGGCGTGCCTGCCCGCATCAGGCAGGTCATCGCACCGACGGCGTAGTAGGACTCGAACTCCGCCCGATGCAGCGCCAGCGTGGTCGCCGCGTCGAACCCGAAGGTTCGGGCGAGGTTTTCGAGGTTAACCTTCTCGTCCGGCGTAAAGAGGCGATCCGCCAAATAGGCGGCCAAGGCCTGGCGGTACCACTGCTTAAAGTCATCCTGGCAGCGCTTCCGCACATCGTACCCGAGCTTTTGCGTGAGGGCGATTATGTCAGCCTCAGAGACCAAGCATTCGCGGGGTGACGTCGCGAGTTTATCCCAGAGCAACTGCAAGCCCTTGACCTTACTTTCACGGCTAAAAAGATCGTCGAAAAAGTTGGTCTCCTTGTCGGCCGGACGAGCGAAGGGCAGCTTAGGACGCGGGGCGAGGAGCGCAGCCACCAAGTCCCATTCCTTCATACCTGGCCGCCAATAGTGGTCCGTCGGCAAGACTTCACCGGACGCCATGCGCGCGGCCAGCTCATCTGCGGTGCACGAGCCGTATTCCTGGCCAGCGCGGGCGAGATGGAGCAGGTCAGAAGCCATCCGCAGGTTCTAGGATTCCTGGGCGTTTCCGCAATGGTGGATTCTTCTAAACCGCTAACCCGGAAGCCGGAAGTGCCCCTCCTCGTTCCTGAAACACCGCCGCCTGACTACTTCTCTCCGCCTTCTTTATGCGGCTTCAAGGCCTTACCGCCGGGGACTTTCACCGGGTGCATGGCATGAATCTGCGCCTTGAGTTCTTGAAGGACTGCCGCTTGCGCCGGGTCGGCAGCTAGGTTCTTCATTTCCTGCGGATCGGTGTCATGGTCGTACAATTCTACACCTTTCGTGCCACCCTCCCACTCCGTGTAGCGCCAGCGTTCCGTGCGAATCGAATAGCCTTGGATTCCATTGATGCCTCCGCGGATAACCTGCGAATGGGCCGGGCGATTCCACGTCGCCACTGGGTCGGCTAACAGTGGACGGAGACTGACGCCTTGCAGGCCTGTCGGTGCCGCCACGCCCGCCAAGTCCGTGAGCGTGGGATAGAGGTCGACCAGTTCGACCGTGCGCGGACTGGCCTTCCCCGCGACGCCCTTGGGCGCCACGATGATCATGGGCACGCGGGTCGATTCTTCGTAGCAACTCTGCTTCATCCAGAGTCCATGCTCGCCGAGGTGGTAACCGTGGTCGCTCCAAAAGACGATGATGGTATTATCGGCCAAACCCAACCGATCCAAGGCGTCAACGACTCGACCAATCTGCGCGTCAACGAAGGAAATCGTAGCGTGGTAAGCTAAGCGGCACTGTTGGGCTTCTTCCGCGGTCACGCCTTTATACGGCCATGGACTAGTGGAGGCCAACGCGGCGGGCGGGACGGTGGACTTCCACGCCGGAGTTATCGGTGGCAGGACTTCGTCCTTCAGTTTATACATATCGAACCACTTCTGCGGGGCGACCCACGGGCAGTGCGGCTTGTAGAAACCAACCGCGAGGAAGAACGGCTTATCCTTATGCGCCTCGAGGAGTTTGATGGCCTCCGTCGCGACCTTACCGTCGGTATGGTCTTCATCCTTGCCGGTCTTGTCCGCCAGGAGGGACATCGAGGAACCAAAACCCGACGTCGGCTTCATGATGAGGATATCCCGCTCCAAGGTCGTCTTGTCGCGGCCGGCGGGATTCACAACTTCTTGCCACGAGGCGGGGTCATCCAAACCGCTCGTGCCGATGTCACCCGGATTACCGTAGTGATAAATCTTCCCAACGCGGGCCGCATAGTAGCCGGCCTTACTAAAAGCTTGCGGCAAGGTGACGACGTTGGGCAGGCCCTGACGAAAATCGTAGTTAAGATCCATGACCCGCGTGGTGTCGGGACGCAGCCCCGTCATGAGCGAAGCGCGGCTCGGCGAACACCAAGGCATCTGGCAATACACCTTATCGAAACGCACCCCGCGAGCCGCCAAGCGGTCGATATTCGGAGACTTCACGAAGGGATGACCATAGCAGGCCAGGTCGTTGTTCATGTCATCGACGGCGATGAACAAGACATTGGGCTTACGGGCCGGGGGGGCAGGGTCCGCGGCACCTAAAGGGCTCAGGGCGACCAAAAGGCCGAGTAGTAAAAGGGGGCGCATCGGGATGGGCGCATCTTTAGGCAGTCCCCCGGGCATTCAAACCTCTTTCCTTCCTCGCAACTTCCCGGTGCGGCCGTTGTTATATTGTATATATGAACACCACCCCCCTCGCCTGCTGGCTCCTGACTGCCACCCTACTCGTTGCCGCTGACGCCCCGCAGGGCGATACCCCTCCGACGGCCTCGCAACCTCAGGTCCAGCGCCCCCAGCGCGACCGCGCCAACGGCCAAGTCGGTAACAATGAAACCTCGCGCGTCCAACGCCAAGGCGGTGACCGCACTCCGACCACCCCGCAGCTGAGCGGCTGGGTCTACATCCCACCCCAAGGCGGCCAGAACGGCCCCATCCCCGCCAAGCCCGACTTCACCCCCGGCAACCCCGGTAAAGAGCCCGCCGCCCAGGGTCGCAACATCCAACCGCAGTTCGGGAATGGCCAAGGCTCTCCCAACGAGAACGGCCGCGGTGGTAATGCCCAGCCACAGAATCAGGTCCAGCGTCCCACCAACGCCCTGACGCCCGACGAACAGCACAAGTTACAAGAGACCATGGAAAAACTGAAGGATAATGCCGACTTGAAAGAAGCCCGCGAGGTCTCCCTCAAGGCCCGCAAGTCTGCCGAGGAAGCCACGCGCAAGGAACATGAGTTGACCCAAGCCGCCGCGCTCAAGCTCGATCCTGCGCTCGGCCCGATTTTTGAAAAAATGCATAAGGCGCTCACCGCCCAGAATCAGCCGCAGGTCCGACGGGGCGAACAGACCCCGGCCCGTCGCGAAGAGCCCGGCCGCTAAGCCTAGGCTAATTTGATGAAGACGTCCCTCCTTGGCCTCCTCTGGGCGAGCACGCTGCTCGCCCAGGCGCCGGCGGGGGATGCTTTATTCCGTCGCTATGACCGCAACGGCGACGGCAAGGTCACACCCGAAGAATTCCCGGTACCGAAAATCTTCGATAAATTCGATCTGAATCATGACGGCGTCATCACCCTCGAGGAATACCGCAAGGCTTCCGGACTAAGCGCCGCGGTGCCAGCCGATGAGCTCGCCGCGCTCCAGGCCCCCGGCCCACTCATTCAGAAACCAGGTGACCTCGGAGTTGGCCGGCTCATCCCCGACGCAGCGTTCACCGACCTCCAAGGGCAAAGCCACCGGCTCTCCACCTACCAAGCGTCTAAGGGGGTCGTGCTAGCAATGACCAGCTGTACTTGTCCGGTCAGCAAACGCTACCTGCCCAGTCTCGTCGCGCTCGACGCCGCCCTGCAGGCTCAAGGACTCACGCTGGTATTGGTCAACCCATACGCCAGCGAGACCACTGATGATATTCGCACCCAGCTGAAGGCTGCAGGTTACCGCGGACTCTACGTACAGGACAAGGACCTGACGCTCTCCCGTGCCCTGGGCGCTCGCACAACCACGGAGGTCTTCCTCCTCGATAGCACGCGCACCCTACTCTACCGCGGAGCCCTCGACGATCAATACGGTACGAACTATAACCGCGAAGCCCCACGCCACTCTTTCCTCAAGGATGCGGTCCGTGACCTCCTCGCCGGCCGCGCGGTGGTCACCGCCGCTACCTCCGCCCCAGGTTGCGAACTCGACCTCGGGCCGAAACCAACGGCCGCACTGACCAAGGTCACCTACTACGGGGACGTCGCCCGCATCCTCCAACAGAACTGCGTGGCCTGCCACCATGGCGGGGGCATCGCGCCCTTCGCCCTCGACAGCCTTATCGGCGTCAAAGACCGCACCAAAGTCATTCGCCGGGTAGTCTCACAGGGTCTCATGCCGCCGTGGTTCGCCGCCCCCGAAGCGCCCGGCAAGCCCAACCCCTGGGCCAACGACTGCTCCCTCAGCGAACGCGACAAGGCCGACCTCCTCGCTTGGATCGACTCTTCCGACCGGCCGTTGGGCAATTCCGCGGACGCCCCGCGCCGCCTCACCTACCCCACCGAATGGTCCATCGGTCAGCCGGATCTCATCATCCCCCTGAGTAAGGCCTACGACATCAAAGCAACGGGCTACCTACCCTACCAACGTGACGTGGTGCAGACGACACTCACGGAAGACAAGTGGGTGTCGGCCTTCGAAATTCTTCCATCCGCCCGCGAGGTCGTCCACCACGTGATTGTGACCGTCCACGACAAGAACGAAAAGGTCGCCGATACCGAGAGCTACTGGGCCGCCTACGTCCCGGGCAATGGCTCGTATGTTTTTCCGGAGGGCTTTGCGCGCAAACTGCCCGCCGGCGCTAAAGTGAACTTTCAAATTCACTACACGCCCAACGGCACCGCCACCAAGGAACGGCTACGCCTCGGTCTGGTCTACGCCAAGTCTCCGCCGAAGTACGAAATACGCACTATCGCCGTACCGAATGTCTTCCTGAAGATTCCCCCCGGCGCCGCCAATCACGTCGAGACCATCACGCGCCCCGTCCCCGTCGACCTCCCGGTCACAAGCCTACTCGCCCACATGCACGTCCGCGGCAAGGCTTTCAAGTTCGAGCTGACGACGCCCGATGGGAAAACGGAAACGTTACTCGACCTGCCGAACTACGATTTCAACTGGCAGCTGCGCTATGAACTGAAGCAACCCCGCGTTCTACCCCGCGGCAGTACGGTCCGCATCACGGCGGTTTTCGACAACAGCGCCGCTAATAAGTCCAACCCTGACCCGACCAAGTTGGTCCGCTGGGGCCAGCAGACTTACGACGAGATGATGATCGGCTACTTCGAGTATTTTGTGCCGGTCAACCGCTGACCTAGCGAGGCGGCGGTGCACTATCCGCTGGCAAAGCCTGACCGACGCCCCAATACCGCTCGATCATGTCGTAACCGACAGGATCGTAGGCCTTGAGTTCAGACCGATTTGCGGGCGGGTAGTTGCAACCTACGAAATACATGGCCGAAAGTTCCGAAAAATACTCGAGCTGGTTCTGTGCCGCGTAACGGAGGGTCTTAATATTCTTCGCATCAGCGGCGACGTCGCTCTTATAAAGGCCAGCCTTCAGCGCCGCCGCCCATGCATCATAAATGCCGGCTTCCTTTTCCTTCCAGTGCAGCAGGTGCCAGGCATGGGCGAGCTCATGCACGAGGCCCTTCACCGACCAAAGCGCGTCGAGGTAGTTATAGTTGTAGGCACTGAAGATTAGGACGCTGTTCGACATCCGCTCATCGAGGTACGGCGAATACTTCGGCGCACCCGGGCGGAAATACTGAAAGCTCGAGTTCCGTCCGCCCCCCGTGGCCTTGGGGCCATAGAGCAGGAAGATCTTCACCCCTTGGAGCGATTTGACCGCCGGGGCGGGCAAGGCTTGGGCGACTTCGGCCAGCTTGACCTCGAGTTTGGTAATCGCCTTCTGGGCCGTCGACGGGTCTTCATCCAGCAGCTGCTTCTCCACAAAGACGTTCCACCCAGCCAACACGCGCTCGCTATACTTGCGCGGGGGATGGTTAAGATCGAAAGCAGGCAGCTCGATAGCCTTCGGCGTGACGCGAGCCTTCACCGGAGCCTCGTCGGCCGCGGACAAGACGACCGAGGCGACCACCAAGGCTAACAGCATACGCTTCAGGGTCATCGGATAGGCACGGACCGGAAGGTCAGCGCGGGGAGTCCGTTCGTGCCCATCACCAAACGGTCCTGACTCCAATTCTTGCTGTCGAGGTAACTAATAAAACATCCGACTGGCAGGCTTTCGCTCAGCCGGAGGGTCAAGGTTGCGCCCTCTGCGGAACCTCCCACGACCTTGACTGTGAGAGGCGGGGGCGCGAATCCACGACTATTCTCAAACGAAAACTCCGAGGCTAAATCGTCACGCCAGACGACGGGCTGATCGAAGGTCAGGACGACAGTGTCGTGTTTTTCGCCGACGCGCTGCACCGAAAGAATATTCGGGGCGGAGACGTTCTGGACGTTCTTCACGCCATAATGGTCACGTTCGATGAGCGGGGTCATCAGCTTCGCGAATTCCGCGTAGCCCGCGGCCGGGAAGTGACAACCGCCCGGGGGACGAATGCCCAGCGTAGGCATGATGTCGAGGTACGCGTAGGCAGACTTCAGCTTCCGTTGTTCTTCGCGGAGGTAATTGTCTGAACCGTTGACGCCCATAGAGCAGGACTTCGGCCAAATCTGGAAGAGGTGCAGGCGCTGGGCGTTCGGGTAGTCCTGGCGCCACGAACCGGCCATCTGGTCGAAATACTTCCGGTAATGCACGAAACCATAAGTACCATCGGGGCCATCGGCACCTTGGTCGTTCTCTCCTTGATGCCAAAGAATACCGCGGATGCCGTAGTCGAGTCCGGCAGCGCGTACGCGCCAAAGTAACCGCCCGTAGATGGTGGCCGCGTTGGTCGGGTCAGCGGCGTCGCGTTGGTGCATGTCGATGCGGGTGCCGCCGACGGCACCGTTAATCAGGCAGATAGGGACCTGCTGCGACTCGACCAAACGGCGGCCGAGTTCCATGCCCCAGTAGCCAATCTCTAAACGTCCACCGCGCGCCCGGGCTTCCGCTGGACCCCATACCTTCTGACGAGAACCATTGGGGCTACCATCCGTCGCACCGAAGGTCCGCACCCACGGGTTGGGCTGGAGGGGGTTTTCCTTTCCGAAGTCATTGGCGACCGCGTTGGACTGCCCTTGGATGATGAAGGCATCCCCGCAAACGAGGTCGGTGGCCGCGTGCACGGGCTTACCGTCGGCGAGGAGTTCCACACGATAGCGGATGAGGCCAGCCTTGAGTGCCTGCACGAAGCGGTAGCCCTTCCCTTCCTGCGGGGCCTGCGTGGCTTCAGCGACGACCTTGTCGTCAGCGTAAAGCTTGAGGGTCACCATCTGCGCCGGCACAGCCAAGGTACCCTTACAATAGAGTTTGCCCAAGCCATCGCCTTCGCGGGCATAGAATTGACCATCCATCGGCAACTCTTCGGCCGGCTCGGGACGAGCGACCCAAGGATCCAGGGGCTGCTCGGCGACCTGAATTTCCGTGCCCACCTGCTCTCCTCCTGCCCGCTGGGAGCCGAAGACAGCCAAGATAACTAAACGACCTGCGCCCATCGCACGCTTAAGAATTAGCGTGTCACCATCGACCTCGGAGATGACCGGCGCGCCGCTGATCTCCCAGCGGTAAGTCCGCAGGCCATCCTTCAAGACCTTTAGCTGCTCACCATTGACGACATCCAGTTTCAGGCGGAGTTCCGTGCGTCCATCCCAAGCCTTCGGCGCAGCCAACTTCAGCACCGGCTCAGGGAAGACACGCTTCCAAGTCACCTCAACCGACTTCTCGATGACGCCTTGCGGCATGACGGCCGAGAGGCGGCACGTTCCCCGAAATTCCTTTTGGCCAGGGGGCAATAAATCCACGGTCTCACTAAAGCCCATACGGCCGGCGATAAGTTGACCCTGCGCACCAGTCCAGCTGACCGCCAAGGCTCCCGGTAGATTGGCCTTGTAGGTCACGGCTTCACCTTGATTCAGCACCAAGCGGTCCGCGGTGAGGCCAACCACCCCACCCTGCATAACGACGTGTCCGACCAAGCTCTGGTTCTTCACTTGGTTCGCATACTCGAGTTGCACCCATTCCGGCGAACGGGCGACCGAGGAGACGCGCACTTCGTCCATTTCGCCTTCGTAACTATAGACATCATACCAGCCGCCGATCCAGAGGCGAGCGGGCGACTTGATATTGAGCGTCGGGCTGGCCTTACCGTCCAGCTTGCCGTCAAGGTAGAGCCGGCCGTCGTTCTTATCGTAAGTATGCGTGACGTAATGCCACTCGTCCGGCGCTAGGTTCGACGGACCGTCGACATCAGAGAAATTACTGTCCACGTGCAGGTGCTGGGGAGCGCGGAGCTGAAAGCGCACCTTACTGCCGCGTCCGCCGGCCTCATTGCCCCAGGAAATGATGGTCGAATTGCTGCGCGCAGGCTTGATCCAAGCCGAGGTTGTGTGACTGGAGGCGTCCGTCGGATAACTGGTGATCTTATCGCCACTGAAGATGCCTTCCTTACCGGCGAACGAGCGCGCCTCGCCAATCAGGCCGGGCACGGGCTTCGTACCGACGACCTTGGACGGTAAAGTACCGACCTCGTCCTTAACTTCCTGTCCCATGTGCCAGACGCTGAGGTAGCCATTATCACGTGAGAAGACCTTGGCGCCATCGGAAACAGACTTCGCTTGGGCATTTCCCCAGTGCAGTTTGAGTTCCTGACGGGTCGCACCACGGATCTCCGGAACACGTACCCACACGACCGCTTCGCCCGCGACCTTGTCCCACGACTCGATTTGTAAGGCCAACGTCTGACCGGCGGTGTCGGTCACACGCAGGTCCTCGCCCTGCGCCTGCACTGTTGCGAAGGGAAACGTGTCGCCATGCAGACGCAGGAGCACCGGAAACTCCTTCACCACCGCCGTGGCTGGTAAATTGGCGCCCTCCTTGTCGGTCAGTAGCCAGACGCTGCCGCGGCCGGACCAAGCAGCGAAGTTTTCCGCCCGCAGCGATAGGAACGGAGTGAGGCAGGCAGCCAACAGGATACAAAGGAGACGCATAAGAATGGGGTGACCCCAAGATGGAATATCCGCCGACGGCCGCAATAGCTTTGCACCGGCGGCTGCTTAGGGCAAAGATTTCCCCCTACTGCCCCTGCGATTCCCGGGGGCTCATCCTTGCGCCCCCGTAAAGGGGGCAATAAATTCCCCACTATCCGTCCACCGTCATGAAAACCTTCCGCCGGCTCTCCATCGCCCAGCAGACTGCCCAGCATCTGCGGGATGGTATCCGCCAAGGGCGCTGGAAGGGCCGCCTGCCCGGGGTCGTCCGGCTGTCGCAAGAACTCGGGGTCTCGACCCACACGCTCCGCGCCTCGCTCCGACTCATCGAAAAAGAGGGGCTCGTAGCCTTGAGCGCGGACCAGCGCTCCCGCCAAGTGGTCGCCAAGGCGCCCAACACCAAGGATACCTTTCGCATCGGACTGCTGCTCTACGAACCACTGGCGGATGAGAATGCCAAGGTCCAGCAGCTCATCCAGGAGATCCGTCACCGCTTGGAGAATTCCGGCCTCAATGTATTCTTCTCCACAGAGACATTGAAGTCACTCCACCACGACCGTGCCCGGGTCGCACGTTACGTCCAGAGCGAGGAGGCGAACGCCTGGATTGCCTTCGGCGGATCGAAGCCAGTCATCGAATGGTTTGCCGAACAGCCCTTCCCCGCCCTCGCCATCTTCGGTCGCTCCAATGAAGTACCCATCGCCAGCGTCGCGCCCGACATGGCCACCGCTGCGACAGCGGCGACTAAGCACCTACTGCAACTCGGCCACCGTCGCATCGTCAACCTCTGCCGCAAGCCGCGCCGCTTGCCCCAGCCCGGCCAACCCGAACAGGCCTTCCTCGATGAACTGAAGGCCGCGGGCGTAGCCGCGGGCGACTTTAACCTACCGGACTGGACCGAGACGCCCCAAGGGCTCCACGACCTGCTGTCCTCGCTCTTTCGGGTGACGCCACCGACGGCCCTCATCATCAATGAGGTACCACTCTACATGGCGGTGCAGCAGTTCCTCGCGCAAAAACAACTCCGGGTGCCGGAGGATGTCTCGCTCATCGCCGACAACGCCGACCCCACGTTCGCGTGGTTCCTACCGAGCGTCTCACACATCAGCTGGTCGCCTGAACCGATTGTCCGACGCACGCTGCGTTGGGCAACGTCCGCCCAACGCGGCCGGGCCGACCGCAGCCAAATCCGCTACCCGGCGGAATTCATCACGGGCGGCACCACGGCCAAGGCACGCTAATCAGCGAGCCTGTAATTTGATCTGCTTCACGGCAAGGCCTCGCTGCGAAGGCACGGCGAAACGCAGGACCTGCGGACCAGCCACCAACTCAACTTCAATCGGAGGCGTCTCCGCCCAGAGGCCCAAGGAATTCGGGACGGCTAAGGTAGCGAGTTTACGCCCGTCCACCGACAGCTCAATGGCTTGTCCGGTATTGGGCGTAGCGGCCTGAAGAACGACGAGGTATTTACCAGCCTTAATCACCTCGAGCGGATACTCGGCCCACGTGTTGGGAGCGTTTTTCTCAAAATACACCTGACGACCGCCTCCCGTGCTTTCATGCACGCGAGCACCTCCTAATTTACTGAAGGCGGTCGCAGGAATGGCTAAGATACCCGCCCCGACGCGGCTAGCGGCGGCCTTATTGGCCACGGGTGCCGCTGGCTTAGTAGCGGGCTCACGTTCCGCTTCCGCGGCATTGTCGCCTTCGCCGAACACGGGCTTGGCGAGACGGAGGTCCTTCATCTGCGTAGCCAAGAGAACTTTCAGGCTCGCCAGCTTCTCCGCGCTGACGGAACCGATGACGGCCGCCGCCAACCAACGCAGTCGTTCGGTCCGGGTGAACTCGGCGCTACGCGACCGCGAGGCAATCGCTTGTAAGAAATCGGGACCGCTCAACCCATAGATGCGCGACTTCTCCCAGCCAGCGCCGTAATCAACCTTCCAAATATTACCAGGCTGAGGCTGGGTCTCCGGGTATGCTGTCTTAAAAGCCACACAGGCATGACCTGGCTGACCCACTCCGACCGCCGGAATGCCAAAGGCTTGGCACACCATGACGCCCCACGAGGAACGTGGGCCACACTTACCGCCACCATCCAAGACGTCCTTGTAGTCGCCATAGGGGTGCGGTGAGTTGCCGTACTTCACTTCGCTGACGGTCTTCACGACCTGCTCCTTAGCACGGAGATCAGGGCGCCACGTATTCACGACCTGGCGCGTCCACGCTAAATCCGCATCCGAAGCCGGCGAAGAAACGACCTGCATATACTCCCAGACGGAGTGATGGGCAAAGCTGGGATAGAGTTCCTTCGCGAGGTATGCTTGCTTGAAATGTTGGTAACGTTTCGCTGGGTCCGGCGCAGGCACCTGCTGACCTGCCCCATGATTACCCTCGCCGGGAGGCAGCAGCGCTGTAGCGATTGCCAACTTCAAAAACATGCCGTCACGCGACTGTGGGTCGGCATTCCAAAGTTGCGACCACAGCGCCAAGGTTTCTGCCTTAATCGGCGTCTTATCTTCATCACGCTGCGTCAAGCCCAAGGGCGTCGCCCCTTCCAAGAAGAGAGGTAGCGCCGACGGATTATCCCAGAGCCAGACGAGGAAAGCCTCTTGAGCACGGTCCTTGCGGAAAGCCTGCAGCGCAGGCGCGCCCACCTTTCGAAGTAATTGATACCGCGAAAGGGCCAAACCGACGCCCGCGTCCGTTTCAAATTCCCGAAGGTCGGTCGAACCTAGAATCGACAAGGTCGACACCCGCCCGGCCAGTAGGGCTTGGAGCTTTGGCTGTTCCGCCACGAATTCCGTGGGCAACCCGGCGGCCTGTAAAACACCCGTTAAGGCAAGGAAGACAAGCAGGATGGAGCGCATAAGGAGAAGGCTCAGCCGCAACCGCAACTGCCCGTGCCGCACCCGCGTTTAGCGAGGAGGCGTTGCTCAATGGCGAGCGAGGTCGGAGTAATGGACAACCCACCCAAGGTCGTGCAGCGCAGTTCGCGGGGCATCTGCGCGGAGACACGCTTGGCAGTGGCAATGACTTCGTCGAATGGAATGACCTGGTCAAAGCCCGACAGGGCCATGTTCGCACAGGAGAGTGCATTGGCGGCCGCCATGACATTCTTCCCGAGGCACGGGGCCTCGACGCGATTAGCAATGGGGTCACAGATCAAGCCAATCATGCTCTGCATGGCCATGGAAGCAGCCGCACAGGCCTGTAGGGTGTCGCCGCCGGATAGAGTCACGAGCGCAGCGGCCGCCATGGAAGCAGCAGAACCGCCTTCGGCCTGACAGCCACCCACTTCCGCGGCGAAGGTCCAGGCGGTCGCAATAAAGACGCCGATGAGACCCGCGGCGAGGAAGGCACGGGCGACGTCTTCGTCGGTCTGCTGCCGATCTTCGGCCAAGGCGATGACGATACCCGGTAAAGCGGCGCAGGCGCCGGCCGTCGGCATAGCAATGATGACGCCCATGCTGCTCTTCACTTCCATCATAGCAGTGACGTACAGAATCCCACGATTCAGCGAACCGGCATCGAGCAAGCGTCCCGCCGCCAGCTCGCGAGCGAACCCGCCCGACTGGAACCCAAGGACGCGGTCTTCGTACTGCGTACCCGCTAGGCCTTGGGCGATCGAACGACGGAGGATACGCACCAAGGCGACCATCTTTGCGAGGACTTCGGCCTCGGTCAGGCCACCACGCGCAGCCTCATAGGCAACGGCATGCTTCCAGAGCGGTACGGGAGACTTAGCATGCACGGCGAGGAGTTCGGCGCAGGTGCTGAAAGGGACGTGACTAGAGCGACTGGAGAGCACCGGTAAGACCGGCGAGAGGCGGCGGAGTGCACGCAACTGGCCCTTTGCCAGCATCGCCGCCAACGGGGCTTCTGCCATGGGGCGCAAGTCAGCCAAGATGGCTAAAGAGCCGGAGCCGACCGCTTGGCAGCGAATCGTGTCCGCAACGACTGGCGCCAAGGCGTCCGCCAAAGCGGACGTTGAGAGGTCCGACCAAGCGAGCACGACATACGCATCGCCGTGTAAAGAAACCGTCACGCCGTCGATCTCGATGACTTCCATCATGCCACCGCCGGTGGAGATGGCTTTTAGGAAGTGTGAGCCGCGGGCGTTCTTCAGCGTCAGGCGATAGGTATTGGGATGCTCGTCATGAACATCGACCGTCTCAATGCGCACCTTCACCCCGCCCTCCTGGATAATGCGCATGGAGTCGCGCAGACGATCGTCATCCGCTTCCCAGCCCAGCAAGCCCCCGAACAGGCCCATGTCGGAACCTTGGGTGTCATGCGTCGTTGGCAACGAGCCATGCACATCAAACTCAACCAAGACCTCGGCAATTTCGCCGCCCATGAGGTCACGGCCTAAACGGCCAATGCGCAGGGCCGCTGCACAATGCGAGCTGGAGGGACCGCGCATCACGGGTCCGATGACATCATTAAAGATACTGACGAGCATGGAGAGGGGTACGATCGCACTGGACCGTGGCCCAACGATGACCGAGCGCACCCCGGGGTCAAACCCTCAAGGGCTCAGCGCGCGATGTCCGGAAAGTCCGTGAAAAGGCCGTCAACCTTGGCCTCCTGCGTCAGGAACCGGTAGTAATCCTTACCATCTGTGAAACCCTTGGGCAAAGCATCGGTCCTGAGGGTATAGGGATGGACCTTAAGACCGACCGCATGGGCCCGTTCGACCAAACCTGTGGGCTTGCGACCTTCGGCAATGGCGGAAAGCGCTGGCCCAATGCCATCGACGACCTTGGCAATCTCCTTCAAGCCATCGTCGGTGTCGATGAGCGGAGTCTTCCCACCGGCGAGTAAGACGAGTCGACCTTTCCAACCGAGTTCGTTCCGCAGGCGTTGCAGCTCTGCATATTCAAAGCATTGGACGTAGCAGAGGTCAGTCTTGGTGGCGTAGCCATAGCGTGCCAAGACCGCCAACATCTTCTTAGAAAGGTCCTGCCCTTCTTGACGGTGCCAAGCCGCGAGTTTCACTTCGGGATAAATACCGACCTTTCGGCCGGTGCTCTTGTTCAAGCCTTGGATGAAAACAATTTCCTCCTCGAACGTGTTAATCCGAAACTCACCGACACCAGCAGGGAAACGTCCGGCATAGACGGCCTTACCGGTCTTCGGATTAAAACGTTCCAGCACGCGCAACTGGCGGACCTCTGCCAAGGTGAAGTCGATCGCGTAGAAACTGCCATTCGCACGTTGCCGACCAGGAAAGCGGGTCGCGACATCGGTCGTACTGTCCAGCATGACATCATGCTGCACGATGAGCGCGCCATCCTTAGTTAGGACGAGGTCCTGCTCGAGGTAGTCGGCGCCCTGCGCATAAGCCAAAGCCTTAGCGGCCATGGTATGCTCGGGGAGATAGCCGCTGGCGCCGCGATGGGCGATAATGGTTGGCGCCGGCTCGACCGCGAACAGCCGCGCACAGCAGAACGCGAGGAGCGCGGTGCAGGCTTTCATTTCACCAGCGCCTGCAGGGCCTTGGCGTCCACCTCGCTCAGCTTGCCGCGGTAGGCCACGGCGACGTCCTTGGGCTGGTAGATGGTCTTATACATAACCAGAGCGGCGAGGTAAGTGCCTTTAAAGTCGGGGTGCGAATTATCGGCGACGTGCAGGCGGTAGGGTTGCTTGGACTGGTAGTTGCGTTCCCACGCATCGCCGACCGGAGCGACGAGTGCATCATTGGCCTTGGCGACATTGCCATACCAGAGGCGGAGGCGGGCCTGCATCTCGGCCGGGTCCTTCCCGACGTTGGCGTTATAGTCCTTTCCCTGGGTGGTCCAAGAATCGGCATGACGAGCCCAGGTCTCGTAAAAGACGATGCGGACCTGCGGGCTCTTGGCTCGAATGCGCTGGCAAAGCGCAGCGGCACTCTCGACGAAATCCTTACGAATAGTCGGGTTGACCTCCGCGAGGGCTGGCTCCTGGCTCTGCCCCTGCAACACGACGATATCCCATTTACCTTCGTCGATCGCAGCGAGGCTCTTCGGCTGGACGGTGAGGTGCTGTTTGAATGTCTGACCGCCCGGGGTCTCCGACTTGATGACGGGGACCTTGAGTCCAGCACTCTTTAAGACCTCGGCAAAGACATCTGGTAACTTATTAACGTGCGTGTAGCTATTGCCGATAAACAGCACCCGCTCGGGCTCAGCCGCCAAGGCCGCGAGAAACGAAAAGCAGAATAAGCCAAGCCATCTGAGGGTGCGCCGCATACACCCAAGTCACAGCAGCGCACCGCAAGGAGTCAACCCCTGCCCTTGCTTCCGTCCAAGATGTAACCAGCGTGTCCCTATGCGTCTCCCCGCGCTCCTCCTACTTACTTCCCTCGCTTCCGGTTTGGGCCACGCCGCCGAACCCGCTAAAGGCCCTGCCCCCACCGAGGTCGCCCGCTTCCATGCGGACGAAGCCGTCCAAGGGGTCGCGGTCGATGGCGAGCATCTGTACGTAATCGCCGACCACGCCCTCGGCAAATACCGGAAAGCGGACGGCACGAAAGTCGCCGCTTGGACGGCGCCCAAGGACTCCAAGATCAAGCACCTCAACGCGGGCGTCGTGGTCGCTGACAAGCTCTACTGTGCCCACTCCAATTTCCCGCTAAAGCCCGACGAAAGCAGCGTAGAGATCTTCGATGCGGCGACGCTCCAACCGACAAGTCGGCACGTATTCACCAATCCACCCGGCTCCCTGACTTGGGCAATTCCCTATCAAGGCGGGTGGTTGACATGCTTCGCCCACTACACGACGACGAGCGATAACGCACTGAGCCGCATCGTACAGTTCGACAAGGAATGGAAAGAGCTTCATCGCTGGTCCTTCCCCGCCGAACTGCTGAAGCGCTTCGGTTGGTCCAGCTCCTCCGGAGTCAGCTTAGTCGGCGGCGAACAGCTCCTCGTGAGCGGCCACGACGCCCGGGAACTCTATGCCCTCACGCTGCCACCCGAGGGCGGTGAAGCCCGCTGGGTGGCGACCTGGGGCTTCTTGACCGCTGGGCAAGCCTTCGATGAAGACCGCGCCGCCAGCAGTAAGGAAAAGGGCTGCGTGCTCTACTCCATCGAACGAAAGACGAAGGAAGTCGTCGGCGCCCGCTACCCCGCCGCCGTCCGCTGAGCCGCATGCGGCTTGTCAGCCCGACTGCGGCCCGCTAACTCCTTGCCCATGTTTCCCCTCTCCGGACTCGCCGATGAAGCGGCCGACGGCATCGACGGCCAAATCGCCGCCCACCGCGAGCTGGGCTGGTCCGCCCTCGAGCTGCGCCTCCTGAACGGCAAGCAGTTCGCCAGCGCCGCGGTGACCGACGACGAGTTCGCCCGCGCGCTGGACGCCATCGACAACGCGGGGATGCGGGTGAGCGGCTTCGCCTCCGCCATCGGCAACTGGAGTCGCCCCATCAATGGGGACTTCGCCCTCGACCTCGCTGACCTTCGCGTGCTGATCCCACGCATGCACCGCGCACAAACGCGCTTCGTCCGTACGATGGGCTGGATGCAGGCCGGGACAGCGGATCCTGTTTGGCGCGATGAAGGCATCCGCCGTTACCGCGAACTCGCCAAGCTAGCCGCCGACGCCGACATCGTCCTGCTGCACGAAAACTGCGAAGGCTGGGGCGGGACATCGCCGGACAACGCCCGTGCCTTCATGGAATCGGTCGACCACCCGAACGTCCGGTACCTCTTCGACATCGGGAATACGGTCTCCTACGGCCTGCCCACCCTGCCCTTCTACGAGGCTGTGAAGCCCTTCATCGCCTACGTCCACGTCAAGGACGCCCGTCGCAACCCAGCGGGCGGAAAGAGTAACGCCTTCACCTACCCGGGCCAAGGCGAAGCGCAGGTGCGTGAGGTGCTCGCTGACTTACTCCGTACGGGCTACACGGCGGGCGTGTCCATCGAGCCGCACGTGGCCAGCATCGTGCACCTCGGCGAAGGCACGAAGGCCTCGCCCGAAGAACGCTTCGCGTCGTATGTGAAATATGGCCGCGAGCTTGAGGGCCTGCTGAAGTCACTCGCCTAAAGCAAACGGGCGGCCACCAGGCGCATAACCCGATGACCGCCCGTGCGGTAGTTGCAACGAATCAGGCTTACTTGGCCGGGGTCGCGGCCCAGACCTTCAGGTCATCGATGCAGCCATCCTTGCCGGCCACGCCAAACTCGAAGCGCGACTTAGTGGCGTGGGCGATACCAGAGGACTTCAGGTAAGCAACAGGTGTCCCGTCAACCGTCATGCGCATTTCTTCGCCGACGGTCTCAACCACGAGGGTGATCCACTTACCGGCTTCAAGGGCTTGCTTAACCGGGAAGGTCGCCTGACGGCCCAAGAGGAGCTTGGCGACTTCCGCCTTCTTGGCCGGGTCGTTCTTCATCTCGTAGATGTCGTTGCGCATGTTGCCGTCCTTCTCATCGATGATGACCGCGGAGAAAGATTTGTCCTTCGGGTTAAAGCGCAACTGAGCACGGCAAATATGGCCGTAGTGGCAACCCGTGTACTTACGGTCGTCGAGTTCGATGTCGATCATGGCCGCGCCATCGAAGCGGACCTTGAGTTCGATAACACTATCCTTGGTCGGGACTTCGAGACCGTGCACGGCAGCATGCGCGGTAACCGCCGGCTTGCCGTCGGCGGCCGGGACATTCTTGTCGCGGGTCTGGATGCCCTTGAGGACGCCGTCGGCGACGGTGAAGGTCGGGACGACCTTGACCCAGCGCTTATCGGCTTCGCCTTTGCCTTCGAAGTCATCGGAGAAGAGTAGTTCGCCCTTCTTGGCAATGGACTCCGCAGGAATAGCGGGGAGTTTCTGCGCAGCGGGGGCAGCTGGCTTAGGCGCGTCGGCCGCGAAGGCGGCCAAAGGAGCGAGGGCGAGGATGAGGAGCGATTTCATGAGTGTATGGAAAGCTTAGCGGGCGAGGAGTTGGAACTCTTGGATGGCCCAAGGCTGATTATTCTGGGTCTCAGCGATGGTAACCTTGACGAACTTCACCGAAGCTTCCTGCGCGAAGTAGGTCTCGGAAAGGCCAGGTAGACCGCGTGTGCTGCCGAGGGCGACCCACTTCTTGCCGTCGACGGAGCCTTCGACCTTATAGGATTTGGGTGAGGCACTGGGACGAGAGGAGTCGTCGAGGCGGAGACCGGAGACGGTCTTGGCTTCCGGTAGTTCGACCTGATACCACATACCCTTCTTCTGGTTAGCCTTGGTCTCCCAGCGGGTCTTCATATCCCCGTCGCAGCCCTTCTGCGCGAGTTCAAGTTCGTCGCTGGCGGTGACTTTCCACTCCGTGGCCGGCTTCACCACCTTAGGCAAGGCAGCAGCCAGAGTCTCGACGGTCCAAGGCTGCGTCACGGCAGCGACTTCCTTGCGTATGCGGGTGACGTCGGCGGCCGAAATGACAGCGCCATGGTTACCAAAGGAATTACGGACATAGGAGGCAACGTCGGCGATCCATTTGTCATCGTTCATCGGCATCGGAACCATCTGGGCATCGTAAGTCTTACCAGCAATTGGACCCGACATACCATTAAGCAGCACACGGATGATGGCGTCGCGGTGACTCCGGACATTCGTGGAATTCGCCAAGGGGGGCGCGATAGTCATGCCAGGCTTGGGACCGTCCATGGACATACCCTTTCCGTCGTAACCGTGGCAAGCGAAGCAGAGTTCACGATAGATGGCCTGACCACGGAGCAGCTGGTCATTTTCTTCTTTGGAGTAATCCCTACCGCCGACGGTATCGTTACCAATGAGCACCACCGCACCGAGTTCCTTTACGCCTTTGGAGGTCGAAGTCATCAGGCTTTGTTGGATGAACTTGGGGCTATCGGGCCAAGCCTTGACCTCGTTTGAGCCAAGGAGCTTCGCCGTCATAAGGAGTTGGAGCACCACCGTGGCGTCCTTGTCGGCGGAGAGTTTACGGAACTCGGCGATGAGGGTCTTATCGCCCGCACGAACCAAGCTTTCGCCCGCGCGAAGGCCTTGGGCACGGAGATGAGCATCGGCGTCAGACAGGAAGGCCGTCACGACCTTGGCGTCGAGCGCACCGAGTCCTTCGAGAGTCCAAAGCGCATGGATACGGCCGAGGGCGTCCTTACCATGCAAGGCGAGTTCCGTGAGCGCGGGAACGACCGACTTGTCGCCCTTGACGACGAGGAGCTTCTGCGCGGTGTCGCGCCACCAGCCGATGGGGCTGCTCAGGTGCGCCACGAGCTGGGCCGGGGTTTCCTCAAGCATGCGCGGTTGCGGGCCAGGCTTAAAATCATCGTGGACGAGGCGCCAAATACGGCCGTGAGCAGCGACCTTATCCAGCGAGTACTGCTGAACGACCTTACGTAGGTAACTACCTTCACGCACCCAGTTGCCTTCCTGGATGATACCGCGGTACATGTCGACGAGGTAGAGACAACCATCAGGACCGACGGTCATATTCACGATGCGGAAATTGGGATCCGAAGAACGGATAAACTCGTCGTGGCCGTGCGGATTGGAAATCCGCGTGATGCCATCGTCGACGGCGACCTTCGCGCGGCGGACGAGGCGGCCGACCGGCTCGGAGATGAGCACATCGCCACGGAAGTCCGCCGGGTAGCGATCGGTGCGCACGACTTCCTGTCCGCAGGAAGCAGTGAAGTGGTTCAGCTTCTTATCCGGCAAGGTGCGACCCGCGCCACCTTGGTGGTCAGCGAGGCCGATGAGCGGCCAGACCTGCATGAAGTCTTCTGGAAACTGGCCCTTGAGGTCGTAGGCGCCGTAAAGGATTGGCGTCTGGAAATGCCAGAGGCCCTTCTCACCACCCGCATTGCTCCACCAGATCTTTCCCTGATCGTCCTGCGCGAGGCCCCACTGGCCACCGCCATTCGGGATGGTTTCCTTCAGCGGTGGCTGTGCACCGTTCCAGCGCAGGCGGTAGGCATTGTAGGTCTGGTACAGGTTATTGTCCAAGGCCCAGATGAGTCCGCTCTGCTGGTGCTCAAGGTTGCCTTTCTTGGGTCCGCCCTCGAACCAGAGCTGCTTCGAATCAGCCACGCCCGTTCCCTTGGTATCGCGGTAAACAAAGATGTCCTGCGTATCGGTCTCGTTGATGAGGACACGGTCGTCGAGCGGTAGGACCATGCGCGGCAAGATGAGCTTGTCGCGGTAGATCATGTGCTTGTCGAAACGGCCATCGCGCTTGGTGCTTTCATGACGGGAAACGACGCTGATGGGGTCATGTTCGTTCTTGCCGTCGATTTCCTGCATGTAGGTGCGGAGCTCGGCGACATACATCCGACCGTTACCGTCGAAGGTGACGTTGACTGGCTCACGGACGCCGTCGCGTTCGCTCAGGACCAGCTCGAGATGATAGCCTTTGGGAAGCTGGATCGCGGCGAGTTCCTGCTCCGGGGTGAGCGCCTTGACTGCCGGCTGCGGGGTGAATTCAGGGACGTAGGTCGGCTGATCGGCGGCGATCGCCAGGCCGTAGGCCGCCAAAAGAAAGAGTGATTTGTTCATGATGAATTAGTTAATGGATTTTAGAAGCCCTGTCCCTTGACCAGGGTGCGCAGGACAAAGACGTCGTGGTTGGAGGTGACGAAGAGGGTCTTACCATCTTCACCCCAAGCAAGATTGGCCGTGGGTTGATGGAAAAGGATCGTGCCGAGGTGCTTACCTTCGGGAGTGATGATGAGCACGCCGCCCGGACCAGTGGTCCAAAGGTTGCCGCGCTCGTCGACCTTCATGCCATCGCAACCGCCGGGGCGATCCGCTTTCTTGAGCGGTTGCGCCACAAAGACGTCGCGTAAGCCAGCGCCGTCCAAGCCACAGGCGGTGACGCGGGTCTTGGCGTTGTCGGAGACGGCGAGATAAAGCGTCTTTTGGTCAATGCTGAGGGCGATGCCGTTCGGCCACTGGACTTCCTTCGTCACGAGCGAGACCTTGCCGTCGGTCGCGAGCTTATAGACACCATGGAAACCTTGCTCGGCCTTCTGTCCCTTCGGCAAACCGTAGGGCGGGTCGGTGAAGTAGACTGAGCCATCCGCGCCCACGACGAGGTCGTTGGGGCTGTTGAACTTCTTGCCGTCGAACGCGGTCGCCAAGGGCTTGAACTTCCCATCGCCGAGGGACTGACCAATACGACGGGCGCCATGCTGGCAGAGCAAGAGGTTACCCTTGCCGTCGACGGCAAGGCCGTTGGAGCCCTGGAGATCGGAAGGCTCATCCGTACCGCTGGGCTGCAGGAAGACGGTCGGAGCGGTCTCGCCACGCTTCCATGCGTAGGCGGTGTTCTTCGGGACGTCCGAAAAGACGAAGCGGTCCTTGAACCACACGGGGCCTTCCGCCCAACCATAACCCGTGCCGACTTTTTCGATTTTCACATCGGCCGCGACCAAGGCGTCCAACGCAGAGTCGAGCTTGTCCACACGGGGGGCGGGGACTTCGGCGGCCAAGGCGGCGGAAGCGAACAGCAGAAACGGGGCGAGGGCTTTCATGGCGGGGAATGGATAGATTACTTCTTTTCGACCTTGAGGTAGTCGAGTCCGAACATGTTTAGCGGCGTGGCCACGGGGTTCGGAGTCAGAATCTTGACTTCGAGCTTATGCTCGCCGGCTGTGAGTTCGTGACGGCCACCATCGAGTTCACCGGTGGTGACGACTTCCTTGGGATTGTAGAGGTCCAAACCACGATCGGTCAGGAGCTTGCCGTCGAGGCGAAGCTCGAAGCGACCATAGTCATGGGCCTTGGTACACACAAAGGTGAGCTGATAGAGGCCCTTCTCTGTAATGGGTAGCGCGAGGGTTAGCGTGTCGCCAGGTTTGCCACCGGTCCAAAAGAGGTGGTCGTTACCGCTCCAGCGGCTGGCCTTAAACGAAGTCATCGATTGGCCAGCGGTCCGACCGCCCGTGACGCCGAGGACCTTCAGGGCTTCCCCCTCCAAGGCGCCGTCAATCTTCCAGACGCCCGTGACGCGCGGAGCCAAGGGAGCCTTGCCATCCGGCGACTGCAGGTAGGCCACGAGGTCGATGACCTGTTGCGGCTGCAAAGCATCGAAGAGGCCTTCGGGCATCAGCGACACGGCGAGGATCTCGCGCGAGGCGACTTCGGACTTAGTCACCGCAAGTTTCACGCCACCGGGCATGACGGTATTGAACACATCGGCGGTTTCGGACTGCACGATACCGCTGACGGTGTTGCCGGTCTTAAGTTTAAAGACGTTGAGCTGATAGTCCTTACCGATGAGGGCGTTCGGATCGAGGACGTTCTCAAGGAGGTAATCGAGGTTCGCACGGTTCGAACCCGTAAGGCTAGGTCCAACCAGATTGCCTTCACCAAAGAGTTGGTGGCAAAGACCACAGCTCTGCTGGAACAGCGCCTTACCCGCCGCAAGGTCGGCGCGACGCAGGGGCTTGGACTTTAAGAGGTCGACATACTTAGCCTTGTTCTTCGCGAAATCGGCTTTCGTGGCGTTCACGGCTCCGATGACACGGGCGATCAGTTCATCGACCTTGGCGTCCTTCATCGACTTGAGTTGGCGGATGGCGACGGGCGAAAGGACGGCCCTGTCGAGGGCACTCGCAGCTACGGCTTCTAACGTTTGCGTCGCAGCGATCGGATTAGCGATGAGAGCTGGGAGCGCATCGGAGCGTTCCTCGGCGGTGAAGGCCTTGAAGCCGGCGATGAGCGCGGGGACGGTCGCGTCATTGCCTAAGGTCGCAAGGGCTTGGATGACCTGACGGCGCAACGGTCCGCTAACGGAGGCGTCCGCGAGGCAGGCATGGAGCACCGGAGCAGCCGTACGGTCACGGGACTGAAGTAGCACGGACAGCGCCCGTTGGCGTGCCGGCGCAGGTGCTTTGGCGTCGGCCAGTTGATCGCGGAAATAAGCGCGGCTAGATTCGTCTCCTGCGAGGGCATCCAATTCGTTCACCAAGGAAAGAAGCTGCGGAGAGGCCTGCGCACGCAGGGCCTTGGCCTGAGCGGCCCATTCCGCGGGAGCTTTGAACGCCCCACCCTGTCGCACGCCCGCGACGAGGCCTTCGAGCAGGCGCTCGCGCAAAGCAGGGTCAGCCTGCTGAGCAGCCAAACCCAAGAGACGTTCACGACCAGCAGCGTCGGTAGACAGGCGACGATAGATGAACTCGGTGATCTTCGGAATCTTAGAAGCCTGGACCAAGGCCATGCCTTGAACGGCGTCTGCACCCACCAGCGGTTCGATGCCGTACCAAAGAATGAAGGGGATATTATGGTCGGACGCATCCTCGGCGTGCGCGAGCAAGGGAGCGGCCACGGCGGCACGGGCAGCTAGCGGTAAGCGACCCAAGGCGGAAGCGAGCTCACGACGGACAACCGGCGATTCCTCCTGCGCCGCTAGCTCGGCGAGGCGAGGGCCGATATTGCGGGTACGCTCAGACATCAGGCGCACGAACCAAGCACGAAGATACTCATCCTTAGCGGTCAGACCAACGTCTAAGAGGTCAATCTTTGCGCGCACGCGGTCGCCTTCGAAGGCCGGGAAGACACCGGCAGAAGCCAGCACCCAGAGCGCACGGAGGCGACGCAGCGGTTCGGCCTTAAGCGAGCGGACGGTCGTCTCGGCGGTCAGCAAGGCACTGGCCGTGCCGAAGTCAGGTTCCAGGCCATGACGCAGCTCGATCGCGCGCTCGGCGAGGACCTTGCGAGCCTGACGGACAAAGAACTCATTAGGGTCGTCCAACGCGATGGTGAGTAGCTCCTGGCTCTTCAGTGCCGTGAGATCGCGGGCGCGGGACTTTGCCGGGCCGTAACTGACGCGGTAGATACGGCCATTGGAGCGGTCCCAGATTTCCTGGTTGTTATTGTGACAAGTCTGCGGGTCAGTCCAATCAGACACGTAGAGCGCACCATCTGGACCAACGCGTTGCGTGACCGGAATAAACCAGGCGTCGTTACTGCGCATGAAGTCGCCGGCATGGTGGCCGACGAAACCGCTGCCCTTGGCCTCGACCACGTCACCGAGGACGCGGTGCCCGTGCAGGTTACCGAAGAGCAGTAGCCCTTGGTATTCAGCGGGGAAGTTATCGCCGTTATAAATGGCCAAGCCGCAATGCGCATGGCCGCCACCAGCTTCATCCGTGCTCTGCGGTTGGACCACACCGCGCTCGGCCGGACGGTGCAGTACCGAGCCCGTGAAGTGGGCGTGGTCGGCGATGGTCTTGATGTCGTCGTAGGTATTCGGCTCGTAGTGCTGGCCAGCCTGACGCTGGTAGCGGCCACCGGGGAAGACGTGGTAGAGGTGCGGGATGACACAGGCGGTGATGAACATCTCACCGTGCTTGTCGTAATCGAGACCCCAAGGATTGCTCGACCCTTCGGCAAAGACCTCAAACTCCTTGGTCAACGGATGCAAGCGCCACACACCGGCGTTGATGCGCTTACGCTCGGAGTCCGGCGCACCAGGCTTCCCGACATTCGAAAAAGTGAACACGCCATGGCAGCCATAGAGCCAACCATCGGGACCCCATGTGAAGCTATTCAACGTCTCGTGCGTATCCTGCATCGCCCAACCATCCAACACGACGCGCGGCTTGCCGGGCTTATCCTGGGCGTCCTTCGGAATGAAGATCAGTTCGGGGGCGGCACCAATCCAGACACCGCCGTGGCCGACCTCAATACCGCTGACTAGATCAAGCCCCTCATAGAAAACCGTCGACTTGCCATAGGAACCGTCGCCCAGCGGGTCTTCCAAAATCAGGATGCGGTCCTTGCCCTTACCCTCGCCGCGCTTGCGGGGGTAGGACATCCCTTCGACGACCCAGAGACGGCCCTTCTCGTCGAAGCACATCGCGATCGGTTGGACCACCCGGGGTTCGGCGGCGACGAGCGTCACCTGGAAACCCTTGGGCAAGGCCATGGCCTTGAGCGCCTCGGCCGGGGTCGACCCCTGGCGGTAGTCCTTGAAAGGCACGCGAACCTCAGGTCCAGCCGGGGTAGCGGCAAAGGCAGAAATGGCGGCGAAAGCCGCGCCGAAGAAAACGGAGCGCATTGGGTTACGGGGGTCTGTCACCAGACAACCCCCTCGGTTCCTATATTTCAATTAAAACTAGCGGCTTCCTCATGGCATTCGGCTTGGCATAGCCTATTCTAAGCCTATCTAGAAAAGCCCATGAAGAAGCCCGTCTCCCTCCTTGCCCTTGTCTTGGCCGCTACCTGCGCCCACGCCGCCGAGGTCAAGCTCGTCGAACAGGCCGATAAGAAGCAAGTCGACGTCCTCGTCGACGGCCAGCCGTTCACGTCCTACGTCTTCTGGGCCGACCAGAAGAAGCCCCTCCTCTCCCCGCTCCGCACCGCCAGCGGCAACATCTTCACCCGCGGCTTCCCGCTCGAGAAGGTCGCCGGCGAGCGCACCGACCACCCACACCACATTTCGTCGTGGTTCAATTACGGCAACGTCAACGGCACCGACTTCTGGAACTCGCCCCCCGAAGGCTACTCGCGCGACAGCAAGATTCCTTACGGCAATATCAAGCACAAGGCCATCCTTGCCATGAAGAGTGGTGAAGGCGTCGCTTCGCTCAAGGTGTCGTCCGACTGGATTCTCGCCGACGGCTCCAAGGTGCTGCAGCAGGACGAAACCCTCGTCTTCCGTGCCGCCAAGGACCTCCGCATCATCGACCGCATCGTCACGCTGACCGCGCAAGACAAGGACGCTGTCTTTAAAGATTCCAAGGAAGGCGTGATCGCCATCCGCGTGACCCGCTCGCTCGAAGAGCCTTCCGAGAAGGCCGAAATCTTCACCGACGCGGCCGGTAAGCCCACCGCTGTCGCCAAGCTCGACAACACCGGCGTCAACGGCGTCTACCTGAGCAGCGAAGGCAAGGTCGGCGAGAAGGAAGGTTGGAGCACCCGCGCCAAGTGGATGACCCTGTCCGGCAACGTGAAGGGCGAAGACGTTTGCATCGGCATCTTCGATCACCCGAAGAATAGCACCTTCCCGACCTACTGGCACAACCGCGGCTACGGCCTCTTCGCGGCAAACCCTTTCGGCGCCAAGGATTTCCCCAAGGGCAACCCCTCCAAGACCGCGCTCAACTTCACCATCAAGGCCGGCAAGTCCGAGACCTTCCGCTTCCGCATCCTCATCCACAGCGGCAAGCTGACCAAGGAAGAGACCGAAGCCCAGTACCAGCAGTGGCTGAAGGATCAGGCTGAGTAAGAGGGGAAGACAAAGGGGATTGGGGATTGGGTTGTGCTGCGGCCTACAGGTGACTATCCCTCCGACTACCCCCTATCCCCTTGCCCCCTTACCCAATGGCCGCTCGCTTCCTAATCCTGCTTTGTGCTGCGGTCGTTTCCGCCGCAGAGCCGCGCAAGCCGAACCTGATCTTCATCCTGAGCGACGACCTCGCGCAAGGAGACGTGGGCTGCTACGGGCAAAAACTCATTCAGACACCGAACCTCGACCGCATGGCCGCCGAGGGGACGAAGTTCACGCAAGGCTACTGCGGGACGTCGGTCTGCGCCCCAAGCCGCACGTCGTTGATGCTCGGCCAACACACCGGCCACAGCCCCATCCGCGCCAACCGCGAACTGAAGGCCGAGGGCCAGCTGCCAATCCCCGCAGAATCCATTACGGTCGCAAAGGCCCTCAAGGGAAACGGCTACGCAACGGCCTGCATGGGTAAGTGGGGCATGGGGATGTTTGATACCACCGGCAGCCCCTTGAAGAACGGCTTCGACCACTTCCTTGGCTATAACTGCCAACGCCACGCGCACAGCTACTTCCCAACCTACCTCTACCGCGACGACCAACGTTTCGAACTGCCAGGCAACGACGGTAAAGGCGTCGGCAAGACGTACGCACAGGATCTCATCCAGCAGGACGTCGAGTCCTGGATCCGTGCACAGAAGGACAAGCCGTTCTTCCTCTTTTACGCAATCACCCTGCCCCACGCCCGCCAGGAAATCGACGACCTAGGCATCTACAAAGACAAGCCCTGGACACCCACGCAGAAGGCCTACGCTGCACAGGTCACGCGACTCGACTCGGACGTGGGCCGCGTGCTAAAGCTGCTCAAGGAACTCGGGCTTGACGAGAACACCTTGGTGATGACCGCAGGCGACAATGGCTCATCGTTCGCGCCGACGTCTGAGCTCGGTAAACTTTTCGACCAAGCATCCAATGGGCTCCGCGGCTACAAGCGCGGACTCTACGAAGGCGCCCTCCGACAAGCCGCCCTCGCCCGCTGGCCCGGCAAGGTCCCCGCGGGTCGCGTGAGCGACGAGCCATGGGCTTTCTGGGATTACCTACCAACGGCCTTGGAACTCTCTGGTACGAAGGCCCCGGACGGGCTGAAGACCGACGGCATCTCACTCGCTTCTTTCTTGCAAGGCGGCCCTGCCCCGAAGCGCGAATACTTCTACTGGGAACTCCACGAGGCACAGTCGCTCCAAGCCGCCCGCTGGGGCGATTGGAAAGCAGTGCGCAACGGCCCTGCCGCCAAGATGGAAATCTACGACCTTAAAGCCGATGCGAACGAAAAGAACGACCTCGCGGACAAGCGCCCGGACCTCGTTGCGAAAGCCCTCGCGGTCTTTAAGGATGCGCACGTCGACCACCCCGAATGGCCAATGCGGACCCTTAAACAGACGCAGGACGCGAACAAAGCACGCAAGACGGAGTCCAAGTAAACTTATGAAATTCCGCCAGCTCGGTTGTTCTGACCTCCACCTGACTCCAGTCGGCCTCGGCACCTGGGCCATGGGCGGCGGCGATTGGAAATTCGGTTGGGGCCCACAGGATGACGCACTCTCCATTCGAACCATCCACGAAGCACTGGACCTCGGCATTAACTGGCTCGATACGGCCCCTGTCTACGGCCTCGGGCACTGCGAAGACGTCGTGGGGCGTGCGCTCAAGGAACTCAAGGGTCGCCGTCCGATCATTTCAACGAAATGCGAACGTTGCTGGGAAGCCGACGGCACCATCGTGCCGCGCCTCCAGCGTGCGAGCATCCACCGCGAGATCGAAGACAGCCTTCGCCGTCTCGGCGTAGACGTTATCGACATGTACCAGATTCACTGGCCCCAGCCGGACGAGGATATCGAAGAAGGCTGGTCGGCCATCGCGGAACTCGTGCAGGCCGGCAAGGTCCGCTGGGCGGGCGTGAGCAACTTCAGCGTCGCACAGCTCAAGCGCCTCCAACCCATTCATCCGGTGGCCTTCCTGCAGCCGCCCTACAGCATGATCAACCGCGGCATCGAAGCGGAGATCATCCCATACTGCGAGGCGAACGACATCGGCCTCATTCCCTACAGCCCGATGCAGAAGGGCCTGCTCAGTGGCAAGGTCACCCGCACTTGGGTCGATGCCCTGCCCGCCACCGACCACCGTCGTGGCGACCCTCAGTTCAACGAGCCTCTACTGTCCAAGAACATCGCGTTGAACGACGTCCTCCGTCAGGTCGCGGTGCGCCTTGGCACGTCGCCCGCCGAACTCGCCATCGCTTGGGTGCTACGTCAACCGCGCGTCACCGCCGCCATCGTCGGCGCCCGCAAGCCTGGCCAGATTACCGAGACTATTGGCGGCGGCCGCCTCGAGATCCCGGCGGAAGTGTTGGGCGAGATCGCGAAGGTGTTGGGTTAAAATCCAGAGTACGGAGTACAGATTACAGAGTACAGAGTACGGAGGTCGAAGGGCGGACGCAGGGCCTAGATTGGCTCGGCCCCAATTCCGTGGGTTATCCGGGGCGTATCACGTTCCGCCCAATAACTCTTACCCCTTACTCTGTTCTCTGTAATCTGTACTCTGCACTCTGTAATGTGCCCGCAGCGCGGGCTTAATCTCCCCTTAACCCTACTTACCCTATAATCACCCACATGAGTCCTACCGTCCGCCTCTTGGCCCTGCTCACTGCTGCCTACGCCGCACCCTCGCTCCAGGCGCACATCCCACCGATCGACGCGAAGTATCGTGAAACTACGACTGCGACCCTCGTAGCACCGTCCGCCAAGTTCTACCTAAACTTCACGACTCTCGCCGCTGGCACGACTAACGGCACGCCACCGGCCTTGGCCGCACCGTTCCAAGCCTTCGCCCCGAAGGTCGGTGTGCGCTGGGACGAGAAGTATCTCTACGTCGAAGCCAAGGGCCTACCCGATCACCCGCTCATGGCCGGCATCAAGTCCTGGCAGCAGCAAGTTCCCATCCCGCAAACTTACGCGGGTGACAAAGCCTGGCAGATTCCGCTCCACCCCGTACCCGCCAAAGAACCGATGTCCGCGAAGACGCACTTCATGCGCGGCGCCATCGCGCTCGCCGCGAACGGTATCCCCATCTTTAACGCGCTGAACAACCGTGGCGATGACGCTAAGAAGTTCGGTGAGCTCGACGACTTCGGTGGCCACTGCGGCAAGGGCGATGACTACCATTACCATGATGCGCCCATCTTCCTCGAGAAGACCCTCGGCAAGGGCAAGGCCATCGCCGTAGCCCTCGATGGTTACGCCATCTATGGTTACAACGAGCCCGACGGCTCGGCGCCCGGTAAGCTCGACGAGTTTGGCGGCCACGAGACCAAGGCCCTTGGCTACCACTACCACGCGCAGAAGATTTACCCGTACATCAATGGCGGTTTCCATGGCGAAGTCACCGAAGTCGGCGGCCAGGTCGACCCACAACCCTCCGCCAGCCACGTGCGCAAAGAAGGCTCGGCTTACTCACAGTCGCCCCTCCGCGGGGCGGTGATCAAGGACTTCACCACCTCGCCTGACGGCAAGACCTTCGAACTGCGCTACACGCTCAACGGCAAGGCCCTCAGCGTAAAGTACATCGTCAACGAAGACGGTACGTGGACTTTCACCTACAGCCGTCCGGACGGCACCCCGGTCGTCGAGACCTATAAGCCCAATGAACGCGGCCCAGGCGGCGGCGGCGCCAAGGGTGAAAGTAAGGGCGGTAAAGGTGGCAAGGGTGGTAAGCGTCCTCCGAATGAACCTGAGGGCGCCAAGGGTGAGGCCGGCGACCTCGGCGAGCAGGCTCAACCTGGAAATCCCGAAGGTGACCGACCAAAGGGTGACCGCCCCAAAGGCGGCAAGGGTGGTAAAGGCGGCAAAGGCGATCCTTCCGGCCTCATTAAGCCCTCCCCCGCCGACGCCTTGAAGTTAAACGTCTATGCCGACAACTGGTTCATCCTCTTCATCAACGGCAAGCTCCGCGTCGTCGACCCCATCGAGTACATGCCGCACAATGTCGTCTCGGTCGATATCATGCCCGAGTACCCGATGACTATCGCCGTCATGGCCATGGACAACGCCGACCCCAAGACTGGACTCGAATACGGCAACCACATTGGTGACGCCGGCTTAATCATTAAGTTCTCCGACGGCACCGTCACGAATGCGAAGTGGAAGGCCAAGAACTTTTTCAAAGGCCCGCTCAACCGCGACGTCACCAACCCCAAGGTTCAGCACGACCCCATTCCCGCCAACTGGTACGCCGTCGACTTCGACGATTCCAGCTGGGCCCAGGCCACCGAGTTCACCGAGGAACGCGTGAGCCCCAAGGAATCCTTCACCAAGGCCAAGGAAAGCTTTGCGGGCGCCAAGTTCATCTGGTCCGAAGACCTCGACCTAGACAACACCGTCCTCTTCCGCACCAAGGTCGAAGCCCCCGCGGGCTATAAGCAGCGCTGGACCGCCAAGCCCGAAATCGACATGGCCGAGGTGACCAAGCAGTTATTGAATAAGTAATCGAGGCTTCGGCGACCTCCCTAGGCTGGAGAAAGTCAGGGTAAGTTCCTTTATGGGGGAAAATGGCAGTCAAATCGTTCGCCTTGGGGGGAACATTGCCCTTGGCAGGGGGTCGAAAAAACCACACCTTGGCCCATCCCCGTCCTTTCCACCGCCCATCTGGGTCGGTGGTCTCTGGCTTCCGCTTCCCCTTCATCCAAAACACCCACATGCGTCCGTTGCTTACCCTCCTCCTTGCCATGCTCGGCTTCGCCGGCGTGCAGGCCCAAACCCTCGAGCTGAAGAAAGGCGATAACGTCGCCTTCGTCGGCGGCGGCCTCGCTGACCGTCAGCAGCACTACGGCCACCTCGAAGCGCTGATCCATAAGGCTAACGCCGACAAGGATCTCGTCGTGCGCAACCTCGGCTTCTCCGGCGACGAAGTAAACACCCGTCACCGCTCCGATGAAGTGCCCGCCCTTGAGCTCTTCCTCAACATGAAGCCTGGCGACCTCGCCACGAAGTCCGGCAACACCGCCATCACCTACCACTTCGGGACCGACTTCCACGCCAATGTGCTCCTCGCCTATTGGGGCTTCAACGAAAGCTTCCGCGGTCCGGATGGACTCGTCGCCTTCAAGGCGAACGTCGACGAATGGGTCAAGAAGCAGCTCGCCGCCGATTACGGTAAAGGCAAGGTCCGCCTCGTCCTCCTCTCCCCGATCGCCCACGAGGACCTTAAGTCCGCGAACTTCGACCCGGCCATCGTCGCCCGCAATAACAAGAACCTCGCCGCCTACACCGCCGCCCTCGGCGAAGTCGCCAAGGCTAACAGCGTCCAGTTCGTTGACCTCTTCACCCCTTCGCAGAAACTCTACGCGGCTGCCAAGTCCCCGCTGACGCTCAATGGTATCCACCTGAACGACGCTGGCGACGAAGCCCTCGCCGCCGTGCAGTTCCAGGCCCTCTTCGGTAAGGCTACCCCGTCCATCGACGCCGCCCTCCTCGCTGCCGTCAATGAGAAGTCCACTCAGTGGCACCACCGCTACCGCACGGTCGACCAATTCAACATCTATGGTCAGCGCTCCCGCATTAAGTACGAAGGTATCGACAACGCCACCGTCATCGGCCGTGAACTCGCCAACCGTGACATCAAGACCGCTAACCGCGACCAGGCCATCTGGGCTGCCGCCAACGGCAAGAACCTCGTCGTCAAGGATGACAACCTCCTGCCCGACATCGCCGTCCCGCCAAACCGCAAGGACCCAGTCCCCTACCTTTCCGGCGAAGACCAGATTAAGTTCCTGACCCTCCCTGAGGGCTGCAAGGTTGAGTTCATCGCCGACGAAACGACAATCCCTGAGCTCATCAACCCGGTACAGATGAACTTCGACACCAAGGGTCGCCTCTGGCTCGCCGTCTGGCCGAACTACCCGGAAACCTCCCCGAAGACTAAGAACTTCGACAAGCTCCTCGTCATCGACCTCGACCCGAAGAGCGGCAAGGTCGCCAAGTCGCACGTCTTCCTCGACGGCCTCAACTGCCCGACCGGCTTCCAGTTCTATAAGGACGGCGTCATCCTCATCCAGTCGCCAGACATGTGGTTCGCGCGCGACACCTCTGGCAAGATGGAGAAGGCTGACTGGAAGGAAAAGATCCTGACCGGCATGGACGCGGCGGACTCCCACCACGAGACGAACTCCATCTGCTATGAACCAGGTGGTGCGATGTACTTCTCCGACGGCGTGTTCCACCGCACCCAAGTCGAGACCTTCGACAAGGGAGCAATCCGGAACACCAACGGCGGCATCTACCGCTTCGAACCGCAGAGCTACAAGTTCTCGCGCTATGTCCCGTACGGCTTCGCCAACCCGCACGGCCGCGTCTTCGACTACTGGGGCAACGACATCATCACCGACGCCACCGGTAACGCCAACTACTTCGGCCCTGGCTTCTCTGGCCACCTCGACACTGGCTCCCACGGTGGCTACCACCAGATGTGGAGCCGCCCGTCGCGCCCCTGCCCGGGCACGGCCATCCTCAGCAGCCGTCACTTCCCTGAAGACTGGCAGGGCACATTCCTCAACACGAACGTGATCTCCTACCAAGGTATCTTCCGCGCGAAACTGACCGAAGAAGGTTCCGGCATCAAGGGTACGACCATCGAGCCAGGCTTGATCAAGACCGACAACACCCAGGCTGGTAACTTCCGCCCCTCCGGCGTCGCCGTCGCCCCCGATGGTTCGCTCTACGTCATGGACTGGTCCCAGATGCTTATCGGCCACCTCCAGCACCACCTGCGTGACCCGAATCGTGACCACCAGCACGGCCGCCTCTACCGCATCACCTTCCCCGGCCGCCCCCTGCTGACGCCTAAGAAGATCTTCGGCGAATCCATCGCCAACCTCCTCGAACTCCTCAAGGAACACGAAGATAACGTCCGCCAACGCGCCAAGGTCGAGTTGCACAAGTACGACAGCGCTGAAGTCATCGCTGCTACCCAGAAGTGGGTGAAGCAGTTCGACCCCTCCAAGAAGGAAGACGCCCACCACATCCTCGAAGCCCTCTGGGTCCACCAGTGGCACAACGCGGTGAACCTCGACCTCATCAAGGCCCTCCTGAAGTCACCCGAGCATAATGCCCGCGCCCAGGCTGTGCGCGTCGTCTGCTACCAGCGCGACCGTATCCCTGATGCTATCGGGATTGTTGAAGCCGCCATCAAGGATGAACACCCACGCGTCCGCCTCGAAGCCGTCCGCGCCCTCAGCTTCTTCAATGGTGCCGACACGAAGCGGGCCATCGCTGCCGCCCTCGTCGTCAAGGATGAGAAGGACCAGACTATCGCCTACTGCTTCCGTGAAACGATGAAGCAGTTATCTTCCCTGCCCGAAGGCAAGGAATTCAACATGGCTACGATTAAGAAGCCTATCGAAACGGTCTACGGACCGACGGACAAGAAGATCTCCAAGGCCGACAAGAAGCTCTACGACCTCGGCAAGGAAGTGTACTTCCGCGAAGCACTCTGCGTCACCTGCCACCAGGCCGACGGTAAGGGCATCGATAGCTTCCCCGACAAGTCCAAGCCAACCTTCGGCAGCTACCCTTCCCTCGCTCGTATGACTGGCTACCCGACCAATCCTTGGCTCGAAGGCGAGCCCGACCGCTCCATCAAGCTCGTCCTGAGCGGTATGTACGGCAAGATGACCCTCCATGGTAAGCAGTACGGCGACATCACCGCCGGCCAGGCCGCCATGACCCCCCTCGGCCAGATGCTGAAGGACGAAGAAGTCGCCGGCGTGCTCACTTATGTCCGCCAGTCGTGGAATAATAACCTACCGCCAGTCTCGGCCGCCCAAGTCAAGAAGGTCCGCGAAGCGACCAAGGCCCGTACGGCGATGTACACCCCAGAGGAAATCCTCAAGGAACACCCTCTTCCGGCGGGCAAGTAAGTCCTACGGACTTCCCGACCAAGGGCGTGCTTCGGCACGCCCTTTTTGTTTTGTGAATAATATGACAGGGCGACCGCTTGAAAGACCAGTCGGACTAGCCACAGTATCCCCATGACGACCAAGTACCCCCTTTGGAAAGCGATCAACGCCCAACTAAAGGTGCTCGGCACGACGACGAAGTTGCGGGCCCTCGACGAGTTCCGCGCCAAGACGAAGTTGAAGGACGACTGGTGTACACTGCACGCCTCCTACCAACCGCGCGAAGGCCGCATCGCCGGACATCTCCGCTTCGAACTCTTGGCCGAAGGCCCTGAAGCGATGACGGTAATCGCAAACTTTCTCAGCGACGAAAATCGCTTGCTGAAAAAGGTGAAACAAAAACTCGTCTTCGAACACGTGCTCGACCCAGAACTCCCCCCGGAGTGCAGCGAGGCGACACTCAAGATCGAAGCGCAAATCGTGTCGTGGCACGGGACAGATCTCGTCGACCGGCTGACGCCTTGGGCCGCCGAGGCCATCAGCGCGCTCCTCTGGATTCACGACGAAATCCGTCTGCCGAAGAAAAGGTAAACGCTAAAGGAGATTTCTGAGTACAGGTTACAGAGGGCAGTTGCCTCTCTCTCATTCGCAATCTGTACTCCGTAATCTGCACTCTGTAATCTATCCCCTACCCCCCATCCCCTATCCCCCATCCCCTATCCCCCATGCGCCTCCTCACCCTGCTCGCCGCCTGCGCGGCCGTCGTTCCTTCCTTCGCCCAGACGAAATCTGAAAAGGCCGCTGCGCCTGCCTTCGTCGCCCCGGCGACTAAGCTACCGCCCACGGCTAAGAAGTTCACAACCGCCGACGGCAAGGCCGCGCTCGATTACTTAGTCTACCTACCAGCCGACTATGATAAGGATAAGTCGAAGCAGTGGACGCTGGTGGTCTTTCTGCACGGCTCGGGCGAACGCGGCTCGGACGTCCAAGTCGTCCGCAAGACCGGCCTCACGCAGACGCTCGAACAACGCGGTGCCGTTCCTTACGTAATGATCGCCCCGCAATGCCCAGCCAACTCTAGCTGGAACGTCGGCACGCTCGATAAGCTCCTCGACCAAGTTCTCACCGACTACCGCGTCGACAAGAAACGCGTCGTCCTGACCGGACTGAGCATGGGCGGTTTCGGCACCTGGAACTGGAGCGTCGAGCACCCCGAACGCTTCGCTGGCCTCGTCCCCATCTGCGGCGGTGGCAAGACGGACAAGGCAGCGGCGCTCAAGGGCATGCCCATCTGGGCCTTCCACGGCGACGCTGACCCCGCGGTCAAGTTCGCCACCGGCCAAGCCATGGTCGATGCCGTCAAGTCCGCAGGGGCAGACATCAAGTTCACCGTTTACCCAGGCGTCGGTCACAACTCTTGGGGTAAGGCCTACGCTGAACCCGAGCTCGAAGCCTGGATCCTTGCGCGGAAGAAGTGAAGAGGCCGTGGGGATGGGGGATTGGCGATGGACTGAAAAGGGGGACCGGGGACCGGAAATGGAGTAGGGGCGCGACTGCGTCGCGTCCGGACATATGCCGCAGCACACTTTCTAATGCATCAGGTAGGGGCAGGCTTTGCCTTGCACTCCACCGCAGGAGGGCGCGGCGAAGCCACGCCCCTACCCAATCTCTGTACTCCGCACTCTGTACTCCCTTTAACCCCCATTCCCCCATCCCCTATCCCCAGTCCCCTCAAAACACCCTTCCCTTTTACCCCCTTAGAGGGTTAAAACGACCCCTTCCCATTCCCTTTACCGTCCCATGACCTCCGCCCAAGTCCGCCAATCGTTCCTCGACTTCTTTAAGTCGAAGCAGCACTCGATCGTTCAGTCGTCGAGCTTGATGCCCGATTCGCCGAACCTCCTGTTCACGAACGCGGGCATGAACCAGTTCGTGCCAATCTTCCTCGGTCAGACGAAGTGCCCCTACACCCCTGGGCGTGCGGCGGATACCCAGAAGTGCATCCGCGCCGGAGGTAAGCACAACGACCTCGAGGACGTTGGGCTCGATACCTACCACCATACGTTCTTCGAGATGCTGGGCAACTGGTCCTTCGGCGATTACTTCAAGCGAGAGGCCATCGACTTCGCTTGGGAACTGATTACCGAGGTCTGGAAGTTCCCTAAGCACCGCCTCTACGCCACCGTCTATAAGCCGGACAAGTCCAAGGGCGACCCTTCGGAGTTTGACCAAGAAGCCTGGGATGTGTGGGCGGAGAAATTCCGCGCCGCCGGCCTCGACCCCGAAGTCCACATCGTGAACGGGAATAAGAAGGATAATTTCTGGATGATGGGTGAGACTGGTCCGTGTGGACCGTGCACCGAACTCCACGTCGACCTGACGCCCGAAGGCGACACCAAGGGCACGCTCGTCAACGGCAGCGACGCCCGCTGCATGGAAATCTGGAACTTGGTCTTTATCCAATTCAACGCCAACCCAGACGGCACCTTCAGCCCACTCCCCGCCCGCCACGTCGACACCGGCATGGGCTTTGAGCGCGTTGCGGGCATCATGCAGTGCACGAAGAACTTCAAGGACTTCACAGGCGTGATCTCCAACTACGAGAGCGACGTCTTCAGCCCGCTCTTCCGCCGCCTCGAGGAACTCTCGGGCAAGAAGTACGGCTCCACCCTGCCCGTCGCTGGCTCCACCGGCGACACCCAGCAGGAAAAGGACGACGTGGCCTTCCGCGTCATTGCTGACCACATCCGCACGCTGTCGTTCGCCATCGCCGACGGCATCCAGCCGGGTAATTCCGACCGCAACTACGTCCTCCGTCGCATCCTGCGCCGCGCCGTCCGTTACGGCCGCACGCTCGGCCTAAAGAACGGCTTCTTCCACCAACTCGTCGGCGTGCTGGCCGACACCATGGGTGACGTCTTCCCTGAAATCCGCTCCCGCCGCTCAGTGGTGGCCGACGTGATTCGCATCGAAGAAGAATCCTTCAACCGCACACTCGACAAGGGCATCGCACTCTTCGAGGACGAAGCCAGCAAGCTCAAGACGGGCGGCGCCATCTCTGGCGCAATCGCCTTCCGCCTCTACGACGAACAGGGCTTCCCGCTCGACCTCACCCAGCTCATGGCCCGCGAACGCGGCTTGACCGTCGATGGTGCCGGCTTCGAAAAGCTGATGGAAGAACAACGTGCCCGGGCCCGCGCGGCCCAGAAGAAGGAAATTATCACTTTGTCCGACATCGGTTCCGACCACCCGACCGATTTCGTTGGCTACGACGCCCTCTCCACCCAAGCCAAGGTCGCGCAAGTGGCCAAAATCAAGGAGCGCTCTGCCGTCATCCTCGATAAATCTCCCTGCTACGCCGAGATGGGCGGCCAAGTCGGCGACACCGCCGTGCTCACCGCTGGTGGCCGCTCCTGGCGCGTCGTCGACACGCAGAAATCGGGTCAGACCTGGCTCCACTTCATCGACGGAGATGACGCGCCTGAGACCGGCGCGACCATCGAAATCACCGTCGACCAGGCACGTCGCGATGCGATCCAGCGCCACCATACGGTGACGCACATCCTGCACTGGGCACTCCACGAAGTCGTTTCCAAGGAAGCCTCACAGAAAGGCTCGGCGGTCGACCCAACGAAGTTGACGTTCGACTTCAACGGCCAGGCGCTCACGCCCGGCCAGCTCGCCGATATCGAGCGCCTCGTCAACGAGCGCGTGCTGGCCGACGACATCGTCTCTACGGCCGAGGTAAAGTACACCCAAGTCAAGGGTCGCTCCGATATCATGCAATTCTTCGGCGATAAGTATGGCGAGTTCGTCCGCGTCGTTCAGGTCGGCGGCAAGGCCACCGGTCTTGACGGATGGTCGATGGAACTCTGCGCTGGTACGCACGTTCGTCGTACTGGTGAAATCGGTCTCTTCCGCATCACGGGCGAGAACGCCATCGCCGCCGGCGTCCGCCGCATTGAAGCCGTCGCTGGCCTCGCCGCTTACGACCGTGCCCGCTCCGAAGCGGAGCTACTCAAGTCACTCGCCTCCGCCAGCAACTCGCCGATCAGCGACCTGGCCAAGCGCTTCGATGCCTTGATGGAGCAGGCCAACACGCTCGAGAAGAAACTGAAGTCTTATCGTGACAAGGAAGCCGGTGCGCTCGCCGAGACGCTCGCAGCGCAGGCCGCTGACCGGGCAGGCCTGAAGTACGTGATCGCCCAAGTTTCGATGGAAAACCCGAATGACCTCCGCGAACTCGGTGCCAAGGTCGCCGCCAAGGTTGGCCCGGCCGCCGTCGTTGTGCTGGCCGCGGTCATCACCGGCAAGGTCTCGCTTGTCGCCAACTGCGGCGCCGACGCGATCAAGGCCGGCAAGCAGGCCGGCAAGATCGTCACCGACGCCTGCGGCAAGCTCGGCGGCAAGGGTGGCGGCAAGCCTGACTCCGCCATGGGCGGCGGTACCGATATCTCCAAGGTCGCGGAGGCCTTGGGTAGCGTGGCTTAAGAGGGCTAGAGCTAGGGACAGGGCTAGGTAACACTGTCCCTCTTTATTGCTGCCCACCAACCATCCCGCTCCGGGGGGCTGGCGGAGGCTTAATATCCATTCTGCCTCCTCCCCACCCCTGTCCCTGTCCCTCCCCCTATCATTTTTATCAATACCCTCCGCGTGCACCTCTCATTGCCTTTAGCCCTATGGTCCTCTAAACCTCTCCAATGCGACTCTTCGCCTTCCTCGCTCTCCTCGCCCTCACCCCGCTGTCCGGCTTCGCCCAGAGCGACAGCGTTCCGCGGGTCGGCAAGAACCAAGGATCCGGGTCCAGGCACTTCGTCCGCATGCAGGTCGACGCCAACGCTCTCGCCCTCCCGCTCTCGATCTCAATCAAGGGCAAGGACCGTGCGGCGGTCGACGCCCGCCTTGATGTGATCCGTAAGGAACTTGAGAAACGTTTCGCCGACCAGCCGGGCTGGGAACTCCGCGAGATCTCCTCGGAGTTTGCGCGCGCCGAAGCCAAGTCCTATGTCTCGCGTCCCGCTAGCGGCAGCAAACTCTTCGGCGACGATGAGGCCGACCAGGGCGACGTCACCTACGTCACTAATGCCCGCTGGGAACTCCACACCGATGCCGACAAAGGCCTCAAGGGCCTGGAAATCCTCCGCTCCAAGGCCGCCGACCTCGTGAAGGCGAAGAGCGACGACGAGAAGCAGGTCATCGGCAATCCGGAGTATGTCCTGACGAATCCGCACGATTACCGCAACGAGCTACTCGACCAAATCAAGGCCGACTTCGAAGAAGCGATGAAGCATCTGCCCGAAGGCCAGTGGACGCTTGAAGTCGCCACGCTGGCCCAGTCCGTCGACGTCGTCGCCCTCGGCGGCAAGCGCTTCGAGGTCAGCCTCGCCTATCGCATGGCATTCGTCACGCCGGAGCCCGAAAAGGCTAAGAAATAACCCCTACCAGCCTTACCCTCGAGCCTGCACTGATTTTACGTCACTACTTGGTCCCATGTCCATCCGCCGTCTAGCCCTCGTCCTTCCCCCTAGGCGCCGAACCCTCCCATGAAGGCTTTTCCTTTCCTGACCAATTATGTCAACCAGACCTTCGAAAGTGAGAAGGGCCGGCTGGACTACATTTTTCTACGGCCGATTCTACAGGTATCCTATTTCTTCCTGAAGGCCGTCCTGTTCCCGCTCAAGTTCCTTTTCCACCGGCGCGCCTACGGCTTCGAGGCGCGTTGCATCGACGGCTTACTCGCCTTCGGGATGAAGTACTTTGCGACCGTTGATGCGGTTGAAATGATGGTCCGCCACGTGCAAATCGAACCGCTGCTCTACCGCCATTTGCTCGGAGAGAAATCTCACCTCGAGGGCGAGCGGCGTAAATTCAATGGTATCGATGGCGACTACAACATGGATAACCTCAGCGAAATGATCCGGAATAACCTGACCATCGGCCACGACGAGCTCTCTTACGAACTGGTTGACCGCTTCGATAAGGATGCCTTTCTCGCGAACCTCGACCGTGTTCGCCGCCGCCTGCCTGAGGACCACATGCTTTTCAGCAAGCGCGCGATCGAAGCCACCCGCAAACACTCCCTCCAGTGGATCGGCGTTACCAATGTGGTCATCTTAATTGTTTTGGTCATCACGGTCTTCGCCGATCTCCGGACCGCCGTAAAGGCGCTGAATTCCTTCGACTCTGACTCGGTGCTACTGTGGGCCATGAAGCATCTCTATGCCCATGATCGCGTGGTCTTGACCGACCTTGATTTCTATCTTCAGGCCGAAAGCAACCGCGGGCACTTCAGCAGCAGCGTGTTCCTCTCCAGCCCAGGCCTCTATCTTCATAGCCATATCGCCTTCGACGAATACGCCTACCAGACCCTGCGCGAGCGGCCGCCGATCATTTCCGGCGAAACATTTACAGCATGAACTGCTATATCACTGGAACTGGGTCTTTTCTTCCCGGCGAAGCAGTCCCGAACGAAGCCATCCCGGACTTCATGGGCGAACTCGACGGTGAAGCGCTGGTCCGACGGAAAATCCTGCGTATGAATGGGATCAAGTCCCGCCACTACGCGCTCGACCGCGCCCAGAACCCGACCCACGACGTCTATGAAATGGCGGCCCTCGCCGCGGCTCGTTGCCTCGATAACAAGACAGGCGCCTTCACCTACCTTTCGGCCGGCTCCACCAACACCCCGATGATCGGGCCCGGCCTTTCCAGCATTCTCCACTCCCGTCTCACCCGGCACGGAATCATCGCCAGTCCTGTGGAGATTAATTCGAACTCGGGCATCTGCACCTCTGGCGCGCAGGCGCTCGTCAATGCCGCTCGCGCCATCGCCTCGGGCGACCATCAAGAGGCGCTCTGTATCGGCGTCGAGCAACCATCGGATATTTTGAAATCATCGGTCATCCGGCCGCCGGACGACCGGGCCCTCTACGAAGGCAACGAAACCTCCTCGAAGTGGTTCATGTCCGTCTTCCTCCGGTCGATGCTTTCGGACGGCGCGGGTGCCGTCATCCTCCGCCACCAGCCCGCCTCCGATCGAATTTCCTACCGCTTGAACTGGACCTACTCGCGGTCCTTTGCCCATGAAGCCCCGCTTTGCATGAGCCTAGAAAGCCGCAGCCTGCTACTCAGCCAAGATGTCGCCATCCTCGCCAAGCATATGAGGCCCAGCGTTGATCAGCTCGTCCGCGGAGCGTTAGCGCTTCACGGCGAATCCCTTGCTGAATACCAGGCCGTTCTGCCCCACTTGTCATCGTACTTTTTCAAAGCCTACTTACTCGATATCTTGACCGAAATGGGGGGTGGTGCCGCCGTGCCTTACTGGACAAACCTGGAAAGTGCCGGCAACGCCGGAGCCGCCAGTATTTTTATCATTCTGGATGAGTTCACCCGCAAACACCCGCCAGCCCACGGCGACAAGGTGATGCTGTTCATCCCGGAGTCTGGCCAATTCAATTTCGTCTTGGTCAGTCTCACCGCCGTTCACGCATGACCACCAAGCGTCTCGCCATCATCGGGGCTGGCTGCAGTGGCTTAGTGACCTTGAAACTAGCCCGTGAACGCCTCCCTGACTGGGAGATTGTCTGCTTTGAAAAAGACGGCACCACGGTCGGTCGCTGGGGAAACCCCTATCCGAACTTCGTCTCGACCTCGACGAAATACACCACGCAATTTGCCTGCCATCGAAAATGGGATTCGAGCTCTGATCCCGCGCAACGTCAGGCCAAAGGCGACTTTTTCCTCAACGATGAGTTCGGCCGCTACCTGTTAGACTTTGTCGCAACCCATCACCTGGCGCCGCACATCCGCCTCCACACGACCATCCGACGGATTGCGAAGGACCCGCAGGGCTGGCGGCTATGGATTGACGACGGCGTAGCACGCGAGGAGGTCTTCGACCGGCTGGTAATCTGCACGGGCCTACACGACCAAGTGAAAGCCCTCGAAACCGACATCCCCCATCTCACGCCCTATAGTCCCTTACCCTCGAAAAAGACTATCGTCGTTTACGGCGGTGGTGAATCGGCCGCCGACTTTGCCCATCGACTCTCCGCTCCGCACCTCGACAACCGCGTCTTTCTCTCGCTCAAGACGGGTATCCGCGTCAGCCCGCGCTATCACCCGATTCGCGGCGTCCCCTCCGACTTTCTCCGCAACCGACTGCTGCTTTCCATCCACCCCGACCTACGAAACCTGTTCGGCCAAAAATTCGTCGAAGCCCGGATTCGGCATCAGCAGAAATTTGAAAAGTTCTTCAATTCACCCAGGACCGGCCCCGCGCCCGACGCCGCCTTTCTCGCCAAGCGCAGTCATTGGGACGCTAAACTCACCGCCCGAGCCAAGGACGACCTTTTCAACGTGTTCCACACCAAGAGCGACGGCTTCCTCGACGATGTCGCGGCGGGGCGCATCGAGATTATCGGACCGCCCTGCGACGAGAGCCACCACCGCTTCCACAACTTCGACCAGACGACGACGCTCGAAGTCACGCCTGACCTCATCTGCCCGATGATCGGCTTTCGCTCCGGCCTATCCGAATTATCAGGCGGCGAAATCCTCATCAGTGATTTTCACCTCGGCAGCCTCCACGCGCGTCACGAAGACCTCTTCCTCGTTGGCTTCGCGCGACCGATTATCGGCAACATCCCGACCATGAGCGAAATGCAGGCGAAGCTGGTCACTGGTATCCTCGCTGGCCGCTTCCAACGGCCACCAAATCTCGCCGCCGCCCATGCAGTAAGCCGTGCGAAATTGCGCCGCATGTTCCCCACGCTCAATACCGAGACCATCCACCCGGTGGAGATGATTCCCTACTGCGACGAACTCGCCGTCCTCATGGGTAGCCTTCCCACCCTGAGGAGGGTGGGCTCCTTCCGTCGCTGGCTAAAGATCCAGCTCGCACCCGTCTCCACCCTCCAATACGTTGACGAGGACTTCGACCCTAAGGGAATGGACGTGCAAGTCGTCCACAGCCCTGCCCTAATCACGGGGATACTGGTCCTCATCAAGGTGTTGCTTGATATGCCCTATAAGCTGCTAAAGGGGCGAGCAGACCGGAAGATTAGGCCTACCGCTCTTTCCCTGTCAGCGAGTCGGCCTTAGTTTCACTCTGGCAAACCTCGATAGCGCTCCGCTATTCCCCGGCCGGCCTCTGTCATTTCGGAACGCTTTCCTGATGTTGACCCAAGAAAAGGCCAAGAAATAAGCCTTTTCGGTGCGACCTGCCCCGGCTTGTCCTTGCCCTTCCCGGCCGGGCACCTAGTAGTCATTCATGGCTATCCGCCAACTCACGCTCGTCGTCAACCGCACCAAGCCCGGCGTGGATGACATCGTCCGTTCGGTCCAGGAGGCCACCCAGAAAGCCGGTGTGACCCTCACGGTCGCGGACGGCTGGCCCGTCAGCCGCGCCACCCTCAAGGGTGCCGACGCCTGTGGCGTGGTCGGAGGCGACGGCACCTTCCTCGGCGTGGGCGAGCCCGCCGCCCTCGAAGGTGTCCCCCTCTTCGGCATCAACCGCGGTAAGCTTGGCTTCCTCGCGGCCTACCCAAGCGATGACGTCGGTGCATCCATCCGTTCCATTCTGGCGGGCGACTTCCGTCGCGAAAACCGCGCACTCCTCGAGGTACGCTTCGCCGACCGTTCCTTTGCCCTCGCCCTCAATGATGTCGTCATCAAGACCTGCGACGTCTTCCGCATGGGGCGCTTCACCGTGCACGCCGATGGCGCGAAGGTAAATGACTACCGCGCGGACGGACTCATCCTGGCGACCCCGACGGGCTCGACGGCCTATAACCTCGCCGCCGGCGGGCCGCTGGTCGACCCCGCCGCATCGGCTATCGCGCTGACGCCCATCTGCGCGCACACGATGTCCAACCGTAGCGTGATCTTTGACGGCGAAACTGAGCTGTCAGTCTCGAGTGAAGACGGTGCGCACCTCGGCCTTTCGGTCGACGGCCGCCCCACCCTCGCGGCGCAAGACCTTCTCCCCTTGGTCATCCGTACCGCCAAGGTCCAGCTCGGCCTCATCCGACCCAAGGACCTCTCCCACTTCGACGTCCTCCGTAGTAAGCTGAAGTGGGCGTGAACGAAGTTCACACCCACTTTAGGGGACTGGTGGGCAAGAGTTTAGTTGGCTAGGGGATCATAGACCTAGCTGTCTGCTAGGTTAGGGCACGACTGCGTCGCGACCGTTCGCCATGGTATCCTAGAATTCCCACCCTGGTGGCTGATTCACCATTCAACTGGTCAACGGACGCGACGCAGTCGCGCCCCTACCTAATTCCCGCCCTGCCTCTCCCCGAAACTCCATACTCCAGCCAACCAGCCCCCATTTGCTCCCATCCCCCACCCCCACCCACCGTCCCCCGCCCCACCCCTCCCCAATCCCCTTGTCTTTCCCCCTTCACCTCACTTTAACCCCATCTCGATGCTGACGATTGCCAACGTTTCCAAGTCCTACGGACCCCGCACTTTATTTGCGGAGGTCTCGCTGAGCATTGCCCGTAACGATCGCCTCGGCCTCGTCGGCGCCAACGGCGCTGGCAAGTCCACGCTCTTTAACCTGATCCTCGGCAAGGACCAAGCGGATGACGGCCTCATCGAGTGGGAGACTGGCGCGAACTTCGGCTTCCTCCCTCAGGAAAGCGCCCCCGCCGGCGACGAGACCATCCTGCAAATCGCCACCAGCGGCGGTAAACTGGAACCTGAGAACGACGACGACTGGGATATCGACTATACCCTCGAGCCACGCGCGAAGAAGATTCTCGCGGGCCTCGGCTTCCGCGAAGACGACCACCATAAGGTCGCGAAGACTTTCTCGGGCGGTTGGGTCATGCGCGCGCACCTCGCTCGCCTCCTCGTGAGCGAGCCAACCCTCCTGCTGCTCGACGAACCGACGAACCACCTCGACCTCGAGGCGCTACTCTGGTTCCAGGATTACCTGACCCGTTACCCAGGCGGCCTGGTTGTAATCTCGCACGACCGTGCCTTCCTCAACGCACTCTGCAACGGCATGATCGAACTGCGCGGACAGCGCCTGCACGAGTACTCGGGTAACTACGACGACTTCCTCGTCGAACGTGTCGCCCGCAAGGATCGCCAGCAAGCGATGTTCAAGAACCAGCAACGCGAAATTGCTCACCTGCAGACCTTCGTCGACCGCTTCGGTGCCAAGGCCTCCATGGCCTCCCGCGCTAAGTCCAAGGAAAAGCAAATTGCCCGCCTCGAGGAGGTTGCCATCGACGAGCCCGAGGACGACCTAAAGAAAATTCAGTTCCGCTTCCCACAACCGCCCCGCTCGGGCCTGAAAGTTATGAAACTCGAGCATGTGCAGCAATCCTACGGTGACCACGTCGTCTATAAGGACCTCAACTTCGAGTGTGAACGCGGCCAACGCACCGTCCTCGTCGGCCCGAACGGTGCCGGCAAGTCCACCCTGCTGAAGATTCTCGCTGGAGTCATCCCCATCAACGGCGGCGTCCGCGAAGTCGGCGGTAATGTCATCACGGGTTACTTCGCCCAGAACCGCGTCGACAACCTCAATCCCAAGCTGACCGTCCTCGAGAACGTCATGGAACTCCGCACGACGGAGAATGGCCTCACGGAACAGCAAGCCCGCGGAATGCTCGGGACGTTCCTCTTCCGCAAGGACGACGTGCATAAGAAAGTCTCCGTGCTGTCAGGGGGCGAGAAGTCGCGCCTCGCGCTCGTCAAGTTACTAATCAACCCACCCAACTTCCTGCTCATGGACGAGCCGACGACGCACCTCGACATCATGTCGATCGACGCGCTCATCGCCGCCCTAAAGACCTACGAAGGCGCGCTCTTCTTCGTCAGCCACGACGTACACTTCATCCGCGAGGTTGCCAAGACGGTGCTCCACGTACACTCCGGCCGCCTGACGCCTTACTCGGGCGACTACGGTTACTACCTCGAGAAGTCCAAGGCGGGCAACGAACGCGCCGCCCTCACCGCCGGCTTCACCGACGCCCGCCCGAAACAGGAAGAGGTCGCCAAGGACGAAAAACCGAAGGCCCCGGTGAAGCCCTCGGCCTCGGACATTCGTAAGTTGAAGTCCGAAGTCACGAAATGCGAAGAGCAGGTCACCGAACTTGAGGTCAAGCAGGCCAAGATTACGGCCGAACTCGCCGACCCCGCAACCTACACTGGCGGCGTGAACGTGCAGCAATTGAACGCCCGTCTCCGCGACACGATTAACGCCCTCCAGACAGCCACCGCTGCTTGGGAACTGGCTGCCCAGAAGCTGAGCGAGGCGGAAGGAGCGTAAAGCGAAGCCCTCGGGCTTCACGTGCAAAAGTGCAAACGAGGCATCAGCCTAGGCCCCTTAATAAAGGCTACTAAGCGGCCTTTTTTAACTTTTGCACCTTTGCTCCGATGCACTTTTGCACGGAATGAAGACTTCGTCGGTATTCCTTTCTGGCTCTGAGGGAACCCTTCCCATAGACCCCTGTCCTTAACTCACCTCCCCATGCGTCTCTTACCCCGTCTCCTCTCCGTCCTGGCCGCCTTGGCCCTGACCGTCCCCGCCGCCTTCGGGCATGGCACCAGCGAAGAAATGTCCAAGGCTGCCAACGCCTTCCTTGGCTCCCTCGACGACGCCCAGCGCGCCAAGGCGACCTTCGCCTTCGAGAATGCGGAGCGGACCAACTGGATTTTCGTGCCAGCCGTCCGCAAGGGACTACCGATTAAGGAAATGAATCCCGGCCAGCGCCACTTCGCTCAGGCCCTGCTCTCCGTCTCCCTTAGTCAGCGCGGCCACATGAAGGTCGAATCCATCATGGCCCTCGAATACTTACTCTTCGTCATCGAAGAAGGTAAGGGGGCGAACAAGCGCGACGCCGAGAACTACTTCGTGTCCATCTTTGGCCAACCGGACGCCAAGGGCACCTGGGGCTTCCGCTGGGAGGGCCACCATTGCTCGCAGAACTTCACCATCGTCGATGGCGAGCTCGTCGGCTCGACGCCTTCGTTCCTCGGTACTAACCCCGGTCAGGTCCAGAAGACGACCAAGCACGTCGGCGAAAACACCCCCGGCCTCGTGGGCTTTGAACTGCTCGACAAGGAAGATAGCCTCGGCCGTCAGCTCGCCGCCTCCCTCACCGCCGAACAACGCAAGGTTGCCGTCCTTCCGGGTAAGGTTCCAGCCGACGTCATCACCGGCAATAAGCAGAAGGCCGACGGCATC